>NZ_CP096457.1:0-258507 GCF_054792695.1 Arthrobacter sp. Z1-9
GCGGGACGGACGCCTCATGTACACCCTGCGGATCAACGAACCGATCCGATGGATTGACCTGACAGCGGCCGAGTCGATCGCCGCCCTGAACCGCCATTTCGGGCAGCAGCTTGACGACACATTCGGTATCGGCACTGTCACCCTCGCCACCTTGGCCGGGGAAAACCGTGCCGCGACAACAGCCATCGCCGAATGGCTGCGTGAACAGGTTCTTGACGATGCCAACTATGCTGCTGGCGTCCGGGCACACTCCAAATACGGTGGTGGTTACTGCTGGGCCTACTGGCTCCGCCGCCAGGACGACCGGCTCGGACCTGACCTTGTCGAACTCGAAACGGAAACCGATATCCACCGCGACGACACGGATCTGAACTATGTGCTCTCCCTGTACGGGCTGGAGTGCCGCTAAGGCCGCCAAGGCCTGTGGGCCCTAAACCAAGGCGGAGGCCGTAAGCGAATTCATCCAGCACTCCCCCGCGCCTGACTATATCGGGCGGAGCAGACGCCGTCGGGCGAGACGCGTTCTTTCATGGGTGCTCCTGTGAATGCTAATGAATTCTGTGAATCTAGCGGTACAGCGTCCGGCGCGCTTCGAGGCTTGTTGCGGTTCTAACGGTGGCCTTTTCTACTCTCTCGTGAGACGGATAGGATCGGTCCCGCCCGTGAGTACGCGGGGGCGCCTCAGAGATGCGTAGTAAGGACCTGCAGAGGGGGAACCATGGGATATACGCATTACTTTCCGGGTCTGAGGGCCACACCCGAGGTACTCGCCGATGCGGGCAAGATCATTGACGCGTCAGCCGTGACCATTTGCGGTCCAAACGGCCAGGGCCTCCCGGTACTGAACGAAACCAAGGGCATCCGGTTGAACGGCTTTGAAGCTGCCGGTGAAAGCCATGAGACGTTCCATCTCAAAGGCACCGATGTGCCCCGTTACCCGGGTATGAATGACTTCTGTAAGACGGAGAATCAGCCGTACGACCAAGTGGTCGCGGCGATTCTGATTGCTGCCGCTGTCCGGACGTTTGACTCCAGGACCGGGGTCGTCAAAAGCGATGGCCGCTGGGACAACTGGGCTGCCGGCATGCAATTGGACGAGCGGGCGGTGCGGTTACTGACTGACCAAGAAAAGCTGGCTTTGGAGCTCGACCTGGAAGGCATGCGCCCGGATCCATTCCAGGACTGACGAGCTCGTGTAACGGCAAGCTTGGTTGTCGACGTTCCGAGACATTCTTCTTCCGTAAAGCGTCGGTTCCCCCTTGAAGAGCATCTACTTACCCCGGGCTTCTCGGCCTAACCGCAAGGCGTGGCAGCTAGCGTTCGAGTCCTCCGCGTTCCAGGGTTCTTCCCTTGCCCGCTTGCTTGGCCATCTTTGATGTCTTAGCAAGCGATGGCTTTTGAGCAACGGCGGCAGTCGCCGGCGTGCCTTGGTGTTTGTCAGCCAGGAGGCGGGAGTTGACGGCTTCACGGTCGCCCTTGCCCTCGAGGCTTTCCGCCAGTTGCTGACGCCGCTCCGGGGAGTCGTAGCCCGGTTCGTCCTGGGCCTTTTGCGCTGCGGTGTCCTGCCTGTTGGCGCCAGCCACCGCAGCTCCGGCGACCACTTCATCGGTGCGTCCAGCAGAGGCTTTGGTCCGTTCGTTTTCAGCTTCGGCTCGTGCTTGCTGTGCCCGGTTGAGGGCCGCGGAAACGGACACTTCGTCCGCTCCTGTGTTGTTGACGTCGATGCCGTACCGGGCCTGTACCTGGTTGCGGATGTGTTCTGCTGCCTGGGCCGCTTCGGGGTCGTATGCCTTCCATGCGGTGGCCGTCTGGTGGGCCTGTTCGATCATGCCGGGGGTGGCTTTGTCCCACCAGTCGTCCCTCGCGGTGGGTGCGAGCTGTGCGCGGGCGGCTGCCCGCTGGGCGTCGAAGCGCTCCTGCAGTTGGCGTGCGCGGTGTTCTTCGGCGGCGGCGATGTTGCGTTGCTCTTCTTCCCGCATTCGAGCCAATTGCTCGCCGATACGTGCGGCGACCATCAGCCCGGTACGCATTGCACCGTCTACTGCTTCGTCCATTCCGTCTGCTTCGCTCATGCTTCTCCCCTATCGCTCGATGCCTGGTTTCGGATGGTGGTCCCGGTGTGGTTCCTGCGGGCCGGCAGGCCCGGCCTGTTGCAGTGTTTTTTCTGACCTGGTCAGTGTCGTTGGGATGGGTGAGCCGCCGCGGGTCCGTTCGGCGATGAGCCGTGCCCGGAGGGCTTCTTCGCTGGCTCCCGGGTGCTGTTCCCGCAGTGCTTCCATGGTGAGGGGCTGTGCCTTGATGGTGTGTGTTGTGGCGCTGGCTTCAACGGCTTTGCTGGCAGCGGTTACGGCTGCGGCGAGGCCTCTGACGCGGCGGAGGTCGTCGGTGGCTTTGTGCATGTCGTGGATGGCCCGGGCGGTCTGGGCGAGCTGCCGGAACATCAGGGCGTAGGCTGCCCGTTCGCTCTTTGAGGTGGCCGCGAGCAGGATCATTGTCGCGCCGCGTGCCGACGGCAGCGCGGCCGCCGGCCGTTTCGGGTAGCGGCGGAGCTGGGCTGATTTGGACAGCTCGCGTGCGGCGTCTGCCAGTGGCCCGGGGGTGGGTTCGATGCGCTTGGACCATGCACCGAAAGCGGCTGCTGTTTCGCGGGCGGCCTGCGCCCAGGCGGCGTGGTCATTGTGCGGGGTGGCGGCCAGTTTCTCGCGGAGAGTACTGATGTCATTGGCATACTTGCTCCACAGCTCCGCGGAGGGCTGGAGAGTCTCCCTGCCCGGTGCCACGGGTCGGCGGTTGCGGGCTGCTGCGTTCCATTCCGCGACGGCCGCGGTCGCTGATTCCGGGCTACTTTCCCACTCACTGCGGAGTTTGGGCAGGGCGAGATCGCGCCCCAGGGAGTTACCGCCGAACCAGACGGCCCGCTCCCCCTTGCGTGGCCGTTCAGCGACGGAGTACCCGGTGACCACGTCGGTTCGGCCGGCAGCGTAGCGCGGCCTAACGAGCAGGCCTTCCTGGCGGGCGCGCCGGACGAACTCTGCTTCGTCCGTGGATGCTGTGGCGCAGGTGCGGACCTTGCGGGCGAGGCTGTGGCGTTCGACCTCGGGCAGTCCCTGACGGGTGGCTTTGGCCTGTTCCGCGGGAGTATATCCGCGTTCGGCCCGGACCGCTTCGAGTTCGGTGAGTCCGTACTTTTTCTCCAGTAGCCGGGCGACCTGTTGGGACTTGTACTTGCTCTTCCAGCTGTTCCATTTAGTGCCGTCGTCGCGGACCATGCTGGCCACGATGTGGATGTGGTCGTTGCCGTTCTTGCTCAGTCCGTGGCGGACGGCAACCCACCGGGCCGGGGCCTTGCCGCCGTCCTCGGTGAAGTCCATGTCCTTCATGAAGTCGTTAGCAATGGCGCCCCACTGCTCATCGGTGAGCTGGCCTTCTTCGGCCGCCAGGCTCAGTGAGCAGTGGAAGACGTGGCCGCCATCGACCTCGGTCTTGTAGAACTGCTTGGCACGGTCCAGTGCATTGGCGATATCCAGGGCAGCGTCGCGGTTCAGTTCGTTGTCGTCGTGCCAGGCCATGAGCGCGGAGTCACCGGCAACGAGGTGGGGTTCCTCGTGTTCGTTGGCACGTCCCGGGCCTGCAAGGTAGATCATCAGGCCCGCCATGCGGTCGCCTTGAGTGATGTTCGGAATCACGCCTGGATCACCGGCCGGCCATGTCGGCGAGCTGCCGGTCGATGCGGATGATGACACTCTTGGCGTTCGCGATCGCGGGCGCCGCATCCGGTGGTACTTCACCCGTTGAGTTGGCCTGCCGGGCGATCTGATTGATGTTGTTCGCCACGGACCCGATCAGGCGCTGCAGATTCGAAAGCTGCATGAACTGATCACGCCGCTCCGACGGGCTTTCGCTGTCCTCGTTCAACGCCGCTTCGATCAGGAGCCGTGGGATCGTAACGCGGTGCTTCTCCGCCAGAGCAAGCAGCTGGGCCTCTTCTTCAGGGCTGACCTTGACCTCGTGACGGTGCATCCTGCCACCGTCAACGTTCGCACGGCGGCGGCGGGACTTCCAACCGGCGAAGCCATTACCTTCACTCATCCGCTTCCGCCCCTCCCCTACCTTGCCAGCGCAGCGACCCGGAAACCCCGGGACCAGACACCAGTCTGCCGCGACCGGAACGCAGTTCCCGGGAGCGACACGAACTTAGCCCGGCTAAGTTCCCAGCTTGCTCCGCCATAGTCGGCTCCCGCTCTTTTCCTGCCTTTGGTGCCTTGCTGGTCACGAAGTGGCACGCCGCTGCGCGTCGCTGCCCGAAAAGCAGGTCGGCCTGTGGTTACGGTGGGTGCATGCCAACCATCGATATTGAACAGACCCGCAACCAGGCCCGCGCCCTCCTGGACTCACGCATCGAGTCCGTCACCAACCTGGTCAAAGCCAGGCAGCGGATCACCGACCTGCGCGAGCAGCTGGCAGACGCCGAGCGTGAAGACAAGCGCGCCTACGTGCGCGCCACGAAAGACGGGTGGAGCCCGGAGGAGCTGAAGAAACTCGGGCTCGAATCCGGAGCCGCGGCGCGGCGCCGCAAGCCGGCCACCACACGTAACCCAGACGAGGCTTCCCCGCCCTCCGCCCCTGGGGTTACCGAGGCTGAGTAGGCTTGCCCCTCGCGCACATGGGCACGGCAAAAGCTAACTCCTTCGGGCTTTTCCCGCACACATGTGGACGACCGGACCCACCTGACCGGCTGCACACAAACGCCAGCTCACCAGAAGCGGGGAATCTCACCGCCGGGACCGGCGCATGTGCACAGCCTCCGATAGCAGCACCTCACCAAGCAGACGCCGTTGGCGTCGACCAACAGGCCAGCTCTGGCCCCTGAAGGGGCCCGCCGCCGCTTCATCGCAGCGGCGACAACGGGGCGGGCCCGGGGGACTCTTAACGCGGGAATGGCCGCCACGTTGAACGTGGCGGCCATTCCCGCGGTGTTGTTTCCATGCTGTTTGTTTTAGCCGTCGGCATCGTCCTCGCCGGCGATGATTTGTCCGGTCGCGATGCGGTCCTGGGTCTCCTGGTAGGCGCGGTCCAAATACGCCCCGAGATCGTCCTCGCTGACGCGCCAAATGCCGCGGCCGCCGATCTGCACACCCCGCAATTCGCCGCTGCGCAGCAGCGCGTACACCGTCTGCATCCCCACATTCAGGACGTCCTTCACCTCGGCCAGTGACAGCATCCGGGCGAACCTGCCCCTGCCCGCCGCTGCGGCCTCCTGCTGCACTTTATTAGTAGCGCGTTCCGTCACCCTGAATGTCCTCTTTCCGCTGCTTCAAATCTTCATAGGTCCCTTGGCCCAGCCACATGGATCAGACCGGGACCCAGGCGTGTCGGAGCCAGCGTAGCTGCTGGCCCCGACACAACAGCAACTACTAGAACGACGGTCCGGAACCGCTGCCCAAACCGCCGCCGGGCTGCGCCGCCGTGGTGGCGTTCTTCCCGAACCACGGGTCATCATCGGCGTACCCGCTGCTGTCGTCCGCGGCCGCGGTCCCGGCCTGTTCTTTGACGCGGTCCCGCCAGCCCTTGGCCGGGGTTTCCGGCTGCGCCGGCCGTGTGCCCTGAGAACGCGTAACGGTGGCCTTGGCGTAGCGGAGCGACGGGCCGATCTCCTCGACCTCAAGTTCGATCACGGTGCGCTTCTCCCCCTCTTTCGTCTCGTAGCTGCGTGACTTCAACAGGCCTGAGACGATGACGCGTGTGCCCTTGGTCAGGGACTCGGCCACGTGTTCTGCCGCTTCCCGCCAGACACTGGCACGCAGGAACAGCGTCTCGCCGTCCTTCCACTCGTTGGCCTGCCGGTCGCACGTCCTCGGCGTGGAGGCGATCGTGAAGTTTGCGACCGCGGACCCGGACGGGGTGAACCGCAGTTCCGGGTCGTTGGTGAGGTTGCCGATCACGGTGATGCTGGTTTCGCCTGTCATTGTTTTCGTTCCTTCTCTACTGGTTACGCATGGGCGATCTTGGTGCCGGGAGTGCGCGTGGTGGGTCCACCGCGCGCACTCCCGATGAACGGGGGCTTTTAGGGTGTCGCTTCGGCTTCCGTTTCAAACTCCGCCGTGTACAGCTCGTCGAGCCGTTCGGAGAGCCGGGACTCATAGATCCCGGTCAGCAGTGCCCGGTTGTTGACCTCGTAGGGCATTGCATCGGGTGTGTCCCCGGGCAAGGTGGTGGCGGAGTCGTAGAAGCGCTCCTCCGCTCCCTGGGCCGGGTCATCCAGGAAGGCCAGGGCGTAGGCTGCGGCCCGAAGCTCGGGATCGTCCTGGAGTTCCGCAGGGACGTTGAACCCTTCGAGGATGGTGGTGATCGTAGCGTGGTGGATGCTCATGGTGTGGCCCCTTTCCGGGCGTGGGTGTGGTTCATGGCGGCGGTGACGAGTTTGTCCCGGCGCAGGCCGGACCAGTGGTCCTGGTCATCGGAGTTGTTCACAACGACGGGCGCCTGGGAGTAGCCGAGCTCAGCGGTGATGTACTCCAGCGCTGCCGGCACTTCGGTGATGTCCACGGCATGGTAGGTGATGCCTTTGGAGTCGAAGTAGGCCTTGGTCTTATCGCACTGCGGGCAGTCCGGTTTGGTGTAGACCGTGTAGTCCGCGGGTGAGGAAGTCATTTTCAGTACCTGGTTTCGTATCAACGTAAGTTCCGTTCGCCTGTCTGACCTGCTGCTTCTATTCGATCAACAATTCAGCTGGATTAACAGCCCATCCTCCGCATACACGAGGAGTTTTCCGTGGTCGATTCTCGGCTGGTTTACGGTGTTCCTGCACCGCGTATGTGGTGCGTGGGGCGTCCCGTGGTGACCACCCGGTTCCTCCTTCCCCCCGTTGTTTTTGGCTGCTGGCGAAGCTTGCGGAGCTGTGGCCGTCGGAGGCCCGTCTACCCGCCAGGGCAAGGAGCGGGAAATCTTCGTAAGGAAATCAGCGACGCAGGAGCGCCGTCGAAGATTTTCAGCACCGCAGGCCCCGACGAAGGAGGGGCTAGACGGGCCGGAGCGGACACATACAATCCGAAGGACAGCAGCTAAAAACGTCGTAGACACACCAGGGCCAGGGGGTCCGGAGCTCTGCGACGGCGCGCCCTGGACCCACCAGCCGGCCGCGCCAGCGGGCGCCCCTATGGTGGTGAGCTCTGCGAACCCTCTCCACCCGCGCCCGCACCCAGAGGGCACCGACGCTCGGCGCCCGGTTTGAAAAGTAAGCATGCTTCCTATTAGGTTGGGTGTCAGCTTCTTCGCGCGTGTCCCCCATCAGGCGAAGCGGTTGCCAGGAAAGGCCCCGCATTACCGACTCGTGCTGCGGGGCTTTTCGCTATCTGCGCGCGTGCAGGGTTGTCAGTGATCTTCGAACGATTGAGGGAGTGTGTAATGGCTCAGGGTGACGTCGAGACCTTCCACGAAAACGGCGAGTGGAAGAACAAGCGCGAGGGCGCCGGCAGGGCTTTTGGTGCCGGCTACGGCACCAAGGACCAGGCGGTGTCCGCAGGCCGGGACGCCGCGAAAGCCGACGGTGTTGAGCACGTGATTAAGAACCAGGACGGGCAGATCGCGTCCAAGAACAGCTACGGCAACGACCCCAGGAACGTCCCAGGCTGACCCCGACCCGTACGGGTGCCGTCCCCCGGGAGGGGCCGCTACGCGACGCTCGTCCCACGGACGGAATGCACGACCGCGGTTTTGGGATAGTCCTGCGGGTCCCGCTGGTCGGTCGCGGGAAATTCGAACAGGTCGATCATCAGTTGCTGTTCGTATGTGAGCCTTTGCGGTGTGGTCATGATGACCTGCCGGTCAACGGAGAATTCCGCCCCGACCTTTGACCAGCGGACGCCGTAGGTGTGGGGTTCGGTGGCATCGATGGGCAATTGGATGTCACGGACGTCAGTGGTCAGGCGCGGGTCGTGGTGGGCTTTGATGCCGACCCGGACGGTACTGCCGCCCAGGGAGATCTTGTCACCGAAGAGTTCGGCGATGCACAGCTCGCCGGAATCCTCGGGACTGGACTCTTCAAAACCGACCAGCCAGATTCCCACCATGCACGCCGGGTCGGCCGTGGCACTCACCCGCACTTCGACCTCGCCGGCGGACGGCGTCCACAGCCGGCGGGTGGGCTGGGGGGTGACCACCTCGAGCCCGTCCAGGCGGTGGCGGTGCGTCCCCCGCGTCGAGCCTGCCGGGCCGGAGTAAGTCCCGGTCTGGAGGTTGCTGACCCGCAGGAGCCCATCGGCGGCACGCCAGGCGGGCTGGTCGGCATCAATCCGCAACCGTAGCCCGTCGCCGGGGAAGTCGTAGCGGGCCGGGGACTGGGCGGGTACCGTCCACTGGGGAAGGTAATGATCCACCCACAGGTCCCCGTTGAGGGTCGGACCGTCAAAGCGCTCCTCGAAGCTGTCCATTGGCACGACCACATCCTAGGCCCGGCCCCGGAACCAGCGATCCCGGTCCCGCCGCAGCAGGGGAAAGTCCAGATGAGCTGTGTTGGCCGTTCCGCCGTGACCACGTCCTCCGGCCCGCGTGACGATGGGCGGCTGGTGCTGGGCCGTTAAACGGAGAAGGGCCGGCTGGGCCGGCCCTTTCCGCTCCTCGGACAAAGGAAATCTATGACTCAGCTTAGCTGAGGATCTGTGATGGCTAGCAGTCCCATGGTGGCCCCCGTTGGTCCTGCCGGCGCGGCAGAGAACGACTAGTTTCGGTTGCCGCGGGGACTGGCGGTCCGCCGCTGGCGAGTGGCTGCCATGGTTCGCATTGGGCGGCGGACCGCCCGGCTTCTGGGAGGTTCCGTGCCCTGGTGTGGTGATTGATGGGCTGGTGGCCTTGCCGGGCGGGTGCGACGTGTGCCGCCCGGCAAGGCGGTACCAGTTTAGGCGGCGTCAGCTTCGGCTGGCTTGCCGCTGTCGAGGATGATCTGCTCGACTTCGCTGGCGGTGTACCCCCACAGAACCAGCTGGTTCAGGTAGTCCCGGTGGGTCTGGCTCGGGGACCGCCACGAGTCCTTGGCAATGGTCTTTTCATACCCTGCGCACACCAGTGCGATCAGGGAAAACTCCGGACGCGTCGTCGTTTTGGCAACGTGGTCCCGGAGCGGGTTCCACGCCCAGGCGTTGGACTCTTCAACCTTCGCCGCGACCATCTCAGCGGCGACCTTGCCGTCATAGCCGCTGGCGGTTTCCGGGTGGTGGGTGATGGCGTGCACGGTGAAGTACTGCCAGCCCTTCGGGGGCTGCTTACGCGCCAGCAGATTCTTGACCCAGTCGCGCCGAACCGTGGTCGCAGACTGCATCAGCTTGTTGTTCTCAATCAGGGTCTTCCGCTCGGCCTTCTGCTCCTCTGTCATCGGTCCTTTCGGGGCCGACGATGTGCCGTAGCCGCTGTAGTAGCGCAGTGCGAAGCCCAGTTCCTTCCAGCCGGTGACCACGGCGACGGCTGAGTGCTCGCCCCGGTAGTCCGTCTCGATGTAGACGGCGTTCCCGTCCTCGTCCGTGGCCGGTTCCCCGTCCGCCCTTCTCAACGACGTGACGCGGAGCGTTTCGCTGTCCTCCCCGTAGCCGCATTCGGGAACAACAATGGTTCCGGCCGCTTCCAGTTCTGCGGTCAGGGCGGCCAGCGCGGCGGCGCGGTCGCGCTTGTCCCGCAGTTGCTGGGTGACATGCAGGAGCATGTCGGGTTCGTCCATGATGACTGATTCCAGTTCGGCGGTCGCTTCCTCGTCGCCTTCGAACTCGGCCAGAATGAGGGCCTCTTCGATGGTGTAGCCCTTGCCCAGGGCGGCAGCTCCGGTCTCGGTGGACTTGGCCTTCAGGGCGGATTCCACGGTGGTTCGGGTGCGTCCCGTCTTCTTCGCGATCGCGGCCGCCGAAACACCGATCAGGGACAGCTGGTGGTAGGCCTCGGCTTCGTCCGCTTCGGTCAGTTCGGCGCGCTGGATGTTCTCCACCACCTGCGTCACGATGCGTTCCGCTTCCTCGGGGCTGTCGATGATCATCACCGGGATAGCCTCGCGTCCTGCTTCGACGGCGGCGCGGGTGCGGCGCTGGCCCATCAGGACGTGCACGCTGCCGTCGTCCTTGCGGTGGGCGATCACCGGTTCCATCACGCCGTGTTCCTTGATGCTGGCGATGAAATCGGGAGTCAGGGCGGCGTCCTTGCGGACGTTGATGTCAACGGTCAGGGTGGCCGGGTCGATCATTTCAAGCGTGGGTGCTGCAGTCATGGATGTATGTCCTTCTTGTCCGAGAAGTGGGGTGGGTGGGGGCGGCTTAGGTGACCGGCCAGCTCCCCGTTCCCTCCCCGTTGTTTTTTGGTTGCTGGCAAGCTTGCTTGCTCGGCGGCCGACGGAGGCCTGTCTACCCGTCAGGGCAAGGTGTGGGAAATTTCCGCAGGAGGTAAGCGACGAAGGAGCGCCTGCGGGAATTTCCTGCACCGCAGGCTCCGGTGGAGCTTGCGGAACCGGGGCTAGACGGGCTGGAGCGGACGCCTAGAATCCGCAGGACAGCAACCAAAAAACGTCGTAGACAAGATAGGTGATGACGGGCCGGAGCTCTGCGACGGACCGGCAGCGCCCAACAGCCGGCCGCGCCAGCGGACGCCCATATGGGTGTGAGCTCTGCGAGCATTTTCTTCTCCGACCGCCATAACCTACGGGCCGTTCGTGGCACCTTGGTTTGCCGCCGGCGGCAGCTGCACCGCACCTGGTTTTGCGGATGGCGGTCCGCCGCTGGCGACCACTGCGGTAGCCGCCCAGGACGGCGGACCGCCCGCGGTGACCGGCCCCGGAAGACCGGCCACCCTTCGGGCCTAGCTGGCGAGCAGTTCGGTCAGTTCGGCCGCGTCGGTCACCAGCGCGGCTGTTCCTTCCTTCAGGAGCCGGTGGCATCCTGCCGAGTTTGCGCTGTGGACACTGCCGGGAACTGCGGCGACGTGCCGGGCGATGGTCTCGGCGTGGTGCGCGGTGTTCAGCGCACCGGAGCGCCAGCGGGCTTCCACCACACAAGTCACTCCGGCCAGCGCCGCAATGATGCGGCCCCTTTGCAATAACCTGGCCCTGGTAGGCGCGGTTCCTGGGGGCAGCTCCGAGAGCGTTAGGCCGTTGGCGCGGATCGCGGCCGCGAGGTCCGCGTTTCCGGATGGGTAGTCCCGGTCAAGGCCTCCGGCCAGCACTGCGATGGTCGCCGGTCCGTTTCCCTGGCTTCCGGCCAGCGCGGCGCGGTGGGCGTGGGCGTCGATGCCGTAGGCAAGGCCTGAGATGACGCAGATGCCGCGCTGGGCCAGCCCATAGGCGATGTCGCCGGTGACGGCCGCGCCGTAGCTGGTGCTGTCCCGTGAACCGGTCAGCGCCGCGCAACGGGACGGTGCCGGGATCCCCTTGCCGATGTTGCCCCGGTACCAAAGCCCGTAGGGGGCGTCTGGAAGGTCGTCCAGACCTGTCGGCCAGTGCTCATCGCCCGGGACCAGGAAACCGCCGCCCAGCCGCTCAATGGTGGCCAGGTCAGCCTCCGCCGCTTGGGTGTCGATCTCGCGGGGGTACGGCGCCCAGCGGCTCAGGCCGTCGGCCAGTTCCTCGGCCGTGACGTCCCAGAACGGGAACACCGGGCGTGCTCCAAGGGCCATCCTGTAGGCGGCGTGTGCGCCGTGGCAGGCGACAAGGGCGCGGGCTACAAGGTCAGTCGGCGCGAACATCCGGGTCAGCGCGGCGCGTGCGATGCGGTTTTCGTCAGTCATGGTGTTGTTCCTTCTTGTCCGAGAAGTGGGGGTGGGTGGGGCGGCTCGTGGTGACCGGCCAGCTCCCCGTTCCCTCCCCCGTTGTTTTTTGGTTGCTGGCAAGCTCGCTTGCTCGGCGGCCGACGGAGGCCTGTCTACCCGTGAGGGCAAGGGCAGAAAAATCTTGCGGGATCCGAGCGTGCGAGGATCCCTGGCTAAAGAATTTTCGGCACGCAGGCCCCGGTGGAGCCTGTGGAACCGGGGCTAGACAGGCTGGAGCGGACGCCTAGAATCCGCAGGACAGCAACAAAAAACGCTTGTAAACAACAGGTGATGACGGGCCGGAGCTCTGCGACGGACCGGCAGCACCCAACAGCCGGCCGCGCCAGCGGACGCCCATCAACTGGTTGAAGCGCAGCGCAAACCAGTGCGAGCCCTGCGAGCATGCCCTTCCCCGGGCCACCGATCCGCCCGGGCCGGCCACTCCCCTATCGCTTACGCTTTCCTGCCCTGCTTAGGGTGGGGGCATGACTGATCCGGCGCCGCGCCCGAGCCGCCCTCACAGGATGCTGCGGATCCTGGCTGTGGTCTTCACGGTTGCCGCAGCCGGATCGCTGGTGCTGGTGGCCGTGGACCTAACCATCGGTCGGCCTGCTTCGGGCGATGTTTTCATCGCGTTCCTCAACAGTGTGGCGGCCGTGACGTTGTGGCGATGGAGATCTGAAAACGAGCCGACATGACGAAAGGCCAGCACGTAGGCCGACCTTTCGCGGTTTTTCCTCGGACAAAGGAAATCTGTGGTGCAGCGTCGTTGCTGCCTGGTGCTAGAAGTTGTGGTGTTCCCGGGCGTGGCCAACGTCTACGGGCCCGGTCTTTTCGCCGGCTGTGAGCAGCTGCAGCTCGAGGATGTCTTCGGCCAGGCTGGCGTCGGCCGCCGGCTGGTCGTCCTCGGTCAGGATGTATTCGTGTCCCACAGTGCGTGCCCTCCCGTTGTGATGCTTCATGCCCACTGTAGTCCGGGATCCTGCATGTTCACTGGGTGTGGGGGCTTCGCCCGCGTCAGCGTGATCGGCGGCCGGAGGAGCGCCAGCGGGGGAGGCCGCCCCGCCACCGGAAAAGGCCGGGCCGGATCCCTCAAGGGTGATCCGTCCCGGCCTTCTGGGTTTTAGATGAGGCGGCGGTTGTAGGACATGTGCTCGTTGCGGGCGACGTCGGCGATGTGGCCGTTGTTGATCAGTTCCCGCAGCAGCACCGCGAGCCGGAAGTCGGATACGTCCTCGGCTGCGAGTTTCAGGTAGCGGTCGGCCTGACTTCCGTGGCCTTTGAGCCATTCCAGCCAGCCCATCAGGGTCAGCATGGGTGCCCGCTGCCCTGCCGGTACCACTTTCATCAGCTCGAAGGCGATAGCTTCGGCGCGGTCCACGCGTGCCCAGTCGGGGCGGCCGGTGAATTTTCCGGTCAGGACGTCGCCGAAGCTGCCGTTGTGGGTGGTGATGGTGTCCCGGAACAGGTAGTCACGGAGGTGCCGGTGCTGGAATGCCGCTGCCAGCGCGCGTGCAGTCTCGCTGTCAGGCATTCCATCCGCGTCCAGGACCGCCGCCCACGTCGCGCAGGCCATTTCGAGGTCCTCGAAAGTTCCCTCGGGCGCTTCCACCGGAAGTGCCCACTTGCCCAGCAGCGCCGGGTTGTACACGTCGATGTCGGTAGCTGAGCCGAAGTAGGTCAGCGTCGCGTTGGCCTGGCTGTCCTTGATAGCGTCCAGCGGGTTCCTTTCGGCGGTGCCGTAGGTTCCCCAGTGGGTGCTGGTGACCAGCAGGACCTGCCGCACGGGCATCCGGGCTGTCGCCAGCTCGATGCTCAGTGCCGCGACGTGCTCCGCGTAGGGGAACGGGCCGTCCCCGCCGGTTTCGTCGGTGTAGACGATGACGTAGCTGGCCGTAGCCTTCTCATCATTGGCGGCGTAGGTGGTCATCATCTGCGCGTAGTCCAGCGGCGCGGCCGCGGCCGGGGCGTCCATCCGCAAGGTTGCGCCCAAGTGGTTCCCGCGTGCCGTGAGCACCACGAAGGATTCCTTCGGGCGGTTGCCCAGCAGGTGCGGGACGATGGCGATCAGGTCAGCGGGACCGGTGATGGTCAGTTTTTCAGTCATGGTGGTGTTCCTTCTTGTCCGAGAAGTGGGGGTGGGTGGGGCGGCAATGGTGACCGGCCAGCTCCCCTGCTCCCCCCGTTGTTTTTTGGTTGCTGGCAAGCTCGCTTGCTCGGCGGCCGACGGAGGCCTGTCTACCCGTGAGGGCAAGGGCAGAAAAATCTTGCGGGATCCGAGCGTGCGAGGATCCCTGGCTAAAGAATTTTCGGCACGCAGGCCCCGGTGGAGCCTGCGGAACCGGGGCTAGACAGGCTGGAGCGGACGCCTAGAATCCGCAGGACAGCAACAAAAAACGCTTGTAAACAACAGGTGATGACGGGCCGGAGCTCTGCGACGGACCGGCAGCACCCAACAGCCGGCCGCGCCAGCGGACGCCCATCAACTGGTTGAAGCGCAGCGCAAACCAGTGCGAGCCCTGCGAGCATGCCCTTCCCCGGGCCACCGATCCGCCCGGGCCGGCCACTCCCCCAGGCTTGCCGCCGACACCAGGTGATCCGCCCGGGGCTGTTGGCGGGAACGGCGGTCCGCCGCCGGCGACCACCAACCAAAGCCAGCCAGGGGCGGCGGACCGCCCGCGCACTTTGGGCAGGTACAGGCAGCAATGACGAGGACTCACTTACTCATTTGAGTATTTGAGCAAATGAGTCCCCGTGCGGCATCAGGTCATTGTGGGCCGGTGCTCCGTGGAGAACAGGACGGCCACGAGTTCGTTGTGCCAGTCCAGCGCTGCGTACTGCCGGGTCACGTCCAGCAGCCCAGGATCGACGCGGGCGTCGTTGACCACTGCTTCAGCCATGCCGCGTACCTGCGCGGCGAGGTCTTTCGCGGCGGCCGCGCTGTAGGTGACGGGGGATTTTTCAACGAGCTTGGCGAGGGTTTCGAGGAACACCACGGTCTGCGCGGTGTTTTCAGTGATGCGACTGGTTTCGGTCATGCTTAGTCCTTTGGTGAAGATGGGCCGGGGGCCGGGTCCTTGCCGGGCGGGTTTCCCGCCCGGCAAGGGATTTGGGGTGGTTAGGCGGCGGGGACGGCGTAGGGCATGCGGTACCGGCTGGGCAGTTCGGCGGCGGCTTCGGGGAGGTCCTCCGGGCCGTGGGCCTGTCCGTTCTTCCAGTGGAAGAACGCCTGTTCGCTGATCGCGTCCCAGAACCTGGCCTTAGTCCGGTAGTACGTGCAGGTCACGTCGCCCTCGCAGTACGTGGCCATGCCGAACAGGTTGCCGATGGCATCGGCGGTGCGGATCCCGGCGACCATGACGTAGGGCCACTGGCCCAGGTCCCAGCCCTCGTGCCCCCAACTGGGGATCACGGCCCAGCCGTGTTCGCCGATGAGTTCCATCCAGTCGTAGCCGCCGTTCATGTGGTAATCCCCGAGGACGGTCACGTCCTCGATGGTTTCTCCGGTGTCGGCGGTGGTCACGGTCTGGGTGGTGATTGCGTTCATTGGTGGTGTTCCTTCTTGTCCGAGAAGTGGGGTGGGTGGGGCGGCAATGGTGACCGGCCAGCTCCTCGTTCCCTCCCCGTTGTTTTTTGGTTGCTGGCAAGCTTGCTTGCTCGGCGGCCGACGGAGGCCTGTCTACCCGTCAGGGCAAGGTGTGGGAAATTTCCGCAGGAGGTAAGCGACGAAGGAGCGCCTGCGGGAATTTCCTGCGCCACAGGCTCCGGTGGAGCTTGCGGAACCGGGGCTAGACGGGCTGGAGCGGACGCCTAAAATCCGCAGGACAGCAACCAGAAAACGTCGTAGACAACCAGGGCCAGGGTGTCCGGAGCTCTGCGACGGCGCACCCTGGACCCAACAGCCGGCCGCGCCAGCGGACGCCCATCAACTGGTTGAAGCGCAGCGCAAACCAGGCTTTGCGGCAGTAAACTTGTACTGCCCCCGTCACCGGCCGTTCCCCCCAGTTGGCCGGTGACGGCAGGGCCTGAAACTCCCACACAAGCCAGTCGATGTGGCATGCTCGAAGATGTAAGCAGCAGGATGTTTACACAGCAGAGGGCCAGCATTCCTTGGAATGCTGGCCCTCTGTCTTGGTCAAAAAGAACTCACTGTCGTTGATACGGTGGAAGGGTCCCGCCAAGGCAGGCCGTCCCCCCAATGCGACCCCCCTTGGCGGGACACTTACTTATTCCGTTCATGAAGGGGTTAGCCGTGGGTCTGAGGAGCTTGTTCGGCAGACGCCAGAAAGCATCGGCCAGAACGATTGCTGCCCCGATTACGGTGAGCGAGCCGGCGACGGAAGAGCCGCTAACCCCTGAGGAGCTGTCAGAGCTGCAGGAGGCCTGGGCAGAATTCGCCGAAGCGGCTAAAGATTCCGGGGCGAAAAGCGTCCACGCCTGTACCCGTAACGGCAAGCCCTGGCAAAAAGACCCCGCGGCCGTGCGCAATATGGCGGCCTTGCTGCGCCGCGTACGGGATGAGGACACAACACCCGGCACCGAGCCGGCCGGGTAAGGCCGGGCCGGCCCTGGTCGGGTGGCCCGGCCTGCGCCCGGTCTAGGTTTCCCGGTCTTTCCGGACCTTGGAGATGGCACGGTACGCGGTGATGGAAGCGCCCAGCGCTGCCAGCGAGAGAACGAAATTCACGATCGTCAGTGGTTCCATGAGGGTTTCCTTATCGTTGAGTAGAACCTAGGCTAAGAAGGAGCCCGGTGGCCGCAACCATTCACGGTCACGACCACCGGACTTTGAGTAGCTACACCTTCCTTGCTTTACGCTTACGCTTCCGAGTGCCAGCTCGGGAGCGTTTGCCCGTTAAGAGCGCGTTCCGTGTGGAAAGCAGAGCGATGACAGCTGTCAGCAGGCTCACGACCGAAGTCGCGAGCCTGATCAGTTCGTCGATGCTCATGTAGCCACCTCCTTCCTGCCCCGCCGTGCGAGGCCCCCACTGGTCCAGCCGGTCGAGGGTGAGCCGTCAACCCCGAAGAGTGACCGGGGAACCCCGCGAAATAAGGGAGCGCAGCGACCGCGTGGGATTGCCCGGGCGCGTGGGTTGACGGGTCGGGCCCCCGGACGGCTACGATCAGTGGCCTTGTACGGAGAACAACCCAGCCACATGTAAGGCAAAAACACGCTTTACAGGCCGGAGCGAAGCGGAGGACGATCCTTGCAACCGAAGGAGACTCCAATGGCTGAGGCCATCCCGCCAGCCCTGCAACCGCCGGTAACCGTTGCCCTGGCGAAACTCGTCAAAAAAATCCCTGGCCAGAACGCGCTCCCAGGCGGGGCCAACTATGAACCCAAATGGGATGGCTTCCGGGCCGTCATCCTGACTGCAACTGATGGGGTGCAGCTGTGGTCCAAGCAAGGCAAAGAGATCACGTGGGTCTTCCCTGATCTTGTTGCGGCCGCCGCGGCCCAGATCCCGCCCGGCTGCGTCATCGACGGTGAAGCCGTCATCTGGAACGGGGACCGGTTGGACTTCGACGCGCTGCAGCGCCGGATGGTCACATCAAGGGCGGCTTTGCCCGTGCTGGTCCATGAGTTGCCGGCGGCGTTCGCGGCCTTCGACGTGCTGGCCGTCGCCGGGCAGGACACCAGGGCGCTGCCGTTCACTGACCGCCGGGCGCTGCTCGAGGAACTGGCCCGAGACTGGACAGCGCCGCTGAACCTCTCCCCCACCACCACTAACCGGGACTTGGCAAAGACCTGGTTCGAGGACATGCCTTCCACGGGAGTCGAAGGACTCGTGGTCAAGGGCGGAGCCCAGACTTACGAACCAGGCATCAGGTCGTGGCTGAAGGTGAAGCACATAGACGTTACTGACGTTGTGTGCGGGGCGGTTATCGGTTCACTGTCCCAGCCGCAGGCGGTCGTTGCCGGGCTGCCCGTGGAAGGGCAGCTGCGCATCGTCGGCCGGTCCACGGCGCTCTCCACCCGCGTCGCCCGTGAACTGGCCCGTCACCTTCGGCCGGCGCAGCCCGGGCATCCTTGGCCCGGCGAGATCACCGAAACCGCGCTGAACAGGTTCAGCAAGGACAAAGGTCCGGTGCAGTTGACGCTGGTCGAACCGCTCGTGATCGAAGTCGCAGCCGACGTGGCCTGGTCCGGCCAAGCCTTCCGTCACCCGCTCAAGTTCCTGCGCGCCAGACCCGACCTAGACCCGGCCACAGTAGAACTCCCCCCGCGGATCAAAGGCCGATAAGCGCCAAACCGCAGGATAGGACGGATTATGCCCATTGTGGTCAGGTGGAGCCCTCCGCACAGCTCAAAGCTGTCCACACTCGGGTATAACCCGTCCTGTCGTACCCCTGCTTCAGTATTGGTTCCGGCGGAACCTGCAGCGGATGCAACTCACACGGTCCCGCTTTTTATTGGCGTGTCTATTCGAATATATGTTCTAAGGTTATGTTATGGGACCGGAGCAAGCTGCCGCGCTGCAGGCGCAGTACGCGCGCCGCGCCGGCCCGATTGGGCTGACCGTGGAAGAGCTCGATTTTGAGCACTTCCCGGCCAAAAACGGGTATCCGGGGATTCCTGTGAAGGCGTGGATCCGTTTCCCGAACTGCGCTGAGCTTGTGGACGGGGAAGTGTTCGCTTGGACAGCGAAAGCGGCGGAAGTGACGTGGAAGGACGGGCCGATCACGTATCGGACCTGGGTGTGGAGTTCGGCGGTTACCCGCCGGGAAGAAATGATGAACAGAAATTTGGGAGAGCGGACCAACCGTGACAGCAACAGTAAGTGAGACAACCCTCGACGCCCCTGTGGAGGTCCGCTTCACAGCGGCCGGCGTTCCCCTGGCCGTCCGCTACGACGGGCGGGTGTGGGCAGTCGCGGCCGAACCGGTGCATTGGTTCAGTAGGGATTCTTGGTGGGCAACCAGACGCACCGCAGCCAAGGGCAGCGGTGACCTTGTCAGCATTGAACACTGGCGGTTACAGGTCCGCCTCGGATCCTCGACCTCGGCCCTACGGACCTTCGAGCTGCGCCGGGACCCACTGTCACAGACGTGGGTGCTGCAGTCCATTACTGACAACTGACTTCTTCGGTCTGATCCGGTGTCGTAAGTGCGAATCGGCTCGCCTGCTACAGCCGATATATACACCCCTTATCAGGGGCAATAAGGCCGGCTGCCTCAGCTTCGCCCAATCGTCTGCCCTTCGGGGCAATATTCACACGGTAAGGCGGGACTTATTACTTGGTGGTGTAGTTGATGCCAATGCTGGAGATTTCCGCCCCACGAAGCACCAAGACGTCCTGGCGTTGCAGGACCGGCGGGTCTTCCGCCGTTGCGCTATAAAGTATCGGCCTGTAGAGCACTAACTCTCGATCATCTGCCTCGTGGTCAGCACTGAAATTTCCCACGATTCCTGACCATGAATGCCCGGATTTCATCACGACCTTCACGACAGCCTCGCGATGCGGGCCCTTTCTTACTCGAAACAGTTCAGTCCACAGAGTATGAGCGGAGACAAGAGTGGCGCCCTTCCGCCGAGTGGCGAAGTAGTTCGCCAATCTGGCGATCAGGACGCTAGCAGCCAAATAGCCCAACACTCCGGCGAGAAGGCTGCCGAAGTGGGAACCGACATAGGCACTCTCCCACCGAAGAAGCGCGACGAAGTCCGGTGATCGGTTGTCCGTGACCACTAACCAAGTACCAAAGGCAGCGAGCCCAGCCGGGATGCCGATGGCTACAGAACCAAGGACTGTACGACTGACTTCCTGAAAGGCTGATTCCTTAGCTCGTACCCGTCGACTCCTACTGATTTGCTCAAAATAGAATCCGGGTGCCACAAAACAAATGAAGACCAGGACAGATACCCACGAAGCGGGCATCAGTCGTCAGAGGAGTCAGTAACTGTGGCCACCTGTTGCATCAGAAAGTCATGGCTTGAGACGTTCGCCGTCGCGGTAGGAAAGGCCGAGACGGAGTCAAAAGACTTTTCGAAGGCAAAAGTTGTCCCGTCGTCATAGCTCACATTAGCAATTCCGGTCAGCACCCTGCGCGCTGATTGGTTTTCAGTCATTCTGCATTTTCCTTCGATGATTGGAACTAAAAAAGAAGGTGCCCCGCTAGCTGAAAGCCAGCGGGGCTCCTCAACATTGCTAACGCTTGCCAGCCCCATTCTTGGTTGGGTCAACCAACCGGTACGTCTGCCCAGGCTTGGGCGTTGGGGGAAGCGGGTTCCCACGAGTGGAAGTGCGCTCGGCTCCGGTAACCCCGCCACGGGGACCTACGATGACGTACTGGCCTGAACGGGGGGCGTCCTGACCGGGTTTGTAGCTGGGGACCATTTCGGTCTCCTCCTTATTACCAAAGCAGCTACTACCGAAGGCCAACCCTAGACTTGCGTCTCAAGAGGCTCGCCGTTGTAAACTCAAGTCCTCTTTGCGGAGAAGAATCAAGTCTTGGTAGTGAACTGCGCGGATCCCGTAGCGGTCGCTATCGAGACTTTTTTCATGGCCGGAAAGCCATAGCTAGATACTACATCTAGTACAGTTGCCTCTTTGGAACCCCAAGATGATGTATTACAAGTATGTCATTTAGCGCACCTTTAATCCACAGGTAAGTGCCTTCAAAATGTCCGGAATCTCGCTGTGCTCAGCGAAATGATCCACATCCTGTGGAGTACTTAGCCACATTAAAAGCCCATCGTGTCGTGGGAAAGACGGCGTGTTGCTCGAAACGGATAACGCCACGGGGACCTCCAACCACTAGAAGTGGATCACCACGGCCGCGACTGAGACGTGTCTCGGCCGGATACCTCTGTGGCGTCAGCTAGAAGGACGCCAGGTGAGAGCGCGTGGCAGCAACTCGAGGGTCCCCTGACGAATCACGTTTGGCCAAAAAGGCGATCCACCCGTGCGCAATGACCCCGAGCAGAAATGTTGCAGCCGGAGTACATGCCAACGCGGTCGTTGCCGGCACACCCGATGAGTGTGGGCACGAGTGGCTGGCCGAGAAAGCAGCCATGGCGTTCACCTGTCCCGGTCCATGGAAGACTATCCGGGATTGTTTGGAGAATAGAGAGATGGCATTGGCAGTGACACGAGCAGAAAAGAAGCAATCCTTTCGGGAGAAAAAAAGAATCCGGAGGGCGAGGATTTGGTGGGCAAAGAAGAAACGCTCGCGAGGATGGTGGGTGGAGCGTCCGATCCTGTTCACTCTGGTCCTGGCTGCAGTTTTCGCATTCCTATACAGCTCCGGATTTTTCGCCTGCGTAGATCCAGCCTTCAGCGGATCCCCGGTATGCAAGAACGCTATGACGCAACCTTGGGCAACCATAAGCGCTGGCACCTTGGTTCTTCTGGGCGCGATCCTCACCTACCTATCGACTGAGAAAACGCGTGCCCTCACTCGGGAAGAACTCAATCAAACGAAGGTGGATGACGAGCGCTCACACCATCGACAGCTAGAATCTGCACTCAACGACAGATTCGTCAAGGCTGTGGAACAACTTGGCAACAAAGATCAGAACACCGTAAAGCTGGGCGGTGTCTATTCTCTGATGGCGCTAGCTGAAGACTGGGTATCGTTTGGGTTGCTCGTAAAGGATTCTAGGAAACGGGCACGGAAGCAGGCCCAAGTGTGCGTTGATGTTCTTACGGCGTATTTGAAGTCGAATACCCATTTGATTGACCAAGGCAGCGTGAAGACCTTGGAGGAGGGTCTCAGGCAAGAGATATTCCGACTCCTCATTGCGACAAGGGGCCCGAAAGATGCCAAAGACCGTCATGTTCTTCGTTGGACAAAGCTGAATCTGGAGGGGGCAGACATGACCGGAGCAAAGTTAGAAGAGCTTGTTGGGGAAAACATTGACTTAAGCGGCGCTCTGCTCGTCGCAATGGATCTGACTTCTTCAAACTGGAACTTTTTTGGTAGTTTTCAGGGTGCCAGACTAGACCACTCACGATTTTCGTTTGCAGATTTACGGGGGGTTTGCATGGAAAATGCCTGGCTTATTGGAACCAACTTTGAGTTAGCAAAGGTACATCAGGCCCATTTCGACGGCGCTCACCTTGGGGGAACCGATTTTTCAAGCGCGCATGGGCTTACGTCGGAGCAGGTCAAAAGTGCTCACTGTTGGAACGCAGACACGAAATGGCCTGAATCGTTCATCCCCGACCCTCCAATGAAACCGCACGCACAAGACATCATTCCGTTGGGAAACACGACGAATAACCGAAAGTACTGGCTATCTTTTCCGAAAAACAAGGCGACAACACTACGTTGACTTAAACCCCTCACTATTAGCCGTCTCGCACGCGGTTAGTTCCATTTCAGGCTTCGTCACTTGCTGACTAGATAAGTGCCACACCATCCGCGCACTTAGCTATCCGCTAGTGTTTGAAAAGCTGCAGTTAGTTCGGCTGTAGGCCCGTTACCTGAGTTGCGGGCAGTCTGCCAGGACGTCTGCACAACAGCACTCCGGCGGAGTCCGCTTGGAATCTAGCTATTCGGGAACTGGGTCTTGGCCTCACCGCCGGGGCAGCGGTCCACGTCTTTGCCATCAACAGTTACGGTGGCTGACCATCCGAAGCTGGCCCCGAGCCCGGCCAACTTGGCTAACGGGTACCGGACACTGATCTGCTTGTCTGCAGCCACTGCCTCGTTGGTGATGTTCTCCTGCCTAGCGCTCCCGAGGTCGAACAAGAAGTTCGCAATCTCCCGACCGTTCTGAAACTTCGTCCCGAACTGATAACCCTTCCTGCCGTCCGGACTCCATGCCGTCACTGAGTACAGCACCGTCCCCGTTGTTGGAGTGTCCGCAACCGTGTTGAAAGAGACGAACATCAACCTGCCGTCGCTTAGCAGCCGTGTCTGGTCAAGGTCCACAATTTGGGAGGCGGAGTCTCCTGCCTCGTCCTGACAGATCGACTCACCAATCGCCGCCTCACTCGTCGCTGTCGGCGTGGCCGCAGCTGTCGTAGCGGCAGGTGACGAACTGGCCGTCGCGCCGGCTCCGCAGCCCGTCAAGGCCAGCGGTAATGACAGAATCCCCCAAAGTTTCCTCATTCGCCCATATAAGCATGAGGCACGACATGCCCGTTTTTTGTTTCGTACTGCGCGCCCTCAACGGGAAGTTGGCGGCTTCCCCTTATGTCCGTGCTCTTCCCAACCATTGCAGAGTGTCCCTGTCCTTGGAACAGGGGATAGTTCCGGTGGAAAAGCAAGGAACCTGGCTCTTTGCTCGCTGGAACTCGCTTATCTTTGAACACATGACGAACGCCCTTCACCACGCCCAGGTATTCATTGGGTCCTCTACAGAGGGCCTCAAAATTGCCCGGACGCTGCAGGCTGAACTCGAAGCAGCCACGGATTGTGTGGTCAAGCGGTGGGACACTGATACTTTCGCGCCAGGGAGCATCACCCTGGATGCACTAATCGCAAGAGCAAAATCTGTCGATTTTGCCATCCTTGTGGCTACGGGTGAGGACACCATCACAAGCCGAGGCACACAAACCGCAGCGGTTCGAGACAACATCATCCTTGAATTCGGATTGTTTCTTGGAGCGCTTGGGCGGGAACGCGTCTACTTGCTCAGCGTCGGTGATGCCAAGCTGCCATCTGACCTTCTGGGTCTGACCAGGCTCATCTATAGAAATCGGAGGGACGGCGACATCCGAGCCGGCCTCACTGATGCCGTCCTTCGGATAGAAGAAGCCATGGCCAGGCTCGGTCCCCGAGCTTCCCGAACCGAGCCTGAGACAGCACTGGAGACACTTGACGTGGAAACGGTAGCTAAAAAGGCCCTCTCTGAGGTCCCAGGAAAGACCCAAGCGCAACGAGAGACTGCCCATAATGCAGCCCCAGGTTTCCTAGCGGCAAACCATGCAGAGCAGACACTTAAGGCCCTGGAAGAAGAGATCAACTGGCTCTGCAGCAATGCAGCGAGCCAAGGATGGTCCGTGGCCAAGAACAACCCGACGACGCTTCGCCTGCGATCGCCTAAGGGTAAGGAATTCACGCTTCCCCGCAGACGCCCGGCTGGCACCCGTGCTGAACTGAGAAAGTTCGTCACGGAACTACGCGCCAACGGGCTGCGAGTCAACCGCGCACTTCAAGACGCCGTCGAGAACTCCCCGTTCGGCTAGGCCGGTGAGGCTCCCCCCGCGCTTTCTGCCAACTCAATGACACAGTCCCCGCGAGGGGAACAGCGCTCAAACCCGGCCACATACCGGGAGCACCCTACGGGCCGCTGCACCTTGACTTCGTCCTTGAGCTGCTTGGAAAAGGCATCGCGCCATGCACCACCAGGGTGCCCCCGTACAACTTGTAACTCAGCCCTAGAAGGATACGTGATCCACTGAGAACGCCCACAAACACACCCAACAACCTCCGCTTCCCTGGTGATAGAAAATGACTCCAATACGGGAGCTCGCTATGTCGAGGGTCCGTATCAAACGCGCCCAAGACAACATCAAAGACTTCGCGGAGGTACTGCAGGAATACATTGGAAGGCGTCCTGCCGACCTCGCAGTGGACTTAAACGAACTAGGGCAAGGCAGCCTACGCGCGGTCCGTCGCGAACCTATCCCAATTGAGCTACCGATTCTTCTTGGAGAGGCGCTTCAAAATCTCCGCGCGGGTCTAGATAACTGTCTATACGCCGTTGCAATCATCGACTCAGGTATGAATCCGCCACCAGGCGCGGAAAAGCTTCAGTGGCCTATAGCCGTCACGTCCAAAGAGTGGCGGGAGAACAAGAAGCGTCTACAGCACTTGTCGCCGCACCTAATTGCGGCACTCCACCGGATTCAGCCATTCCAAGCAGAATGGCCCGAGTGGAACTGTCTGCGCATCCTGCACGACCTCGCGCGCCTCGACCGCCACCGCTCCCCTCACGAACTGGGCATGTGGCTTGAGGAGGTAAAAGGGACCTACGACAAGGAAGCCATCCATAATTTGGCGGTAAGGGAAGGGCCAGTCGGCGATGACGGCATTGTCGTGACCTTCACCAAAGTGAGTCCGGAAGAGTTGAGTCAACAGATGCTCAGCTTGAACGTCGTGTTAGGGATCGACGTGCGAGGTCTCGAGCTTTCCCCTCATCCAAACACAGGGAAACCTTCTCGACCGTGGGGGCCTCTGGACAACCGTCTGAGAGGCATGTGCAAGGCTGCGGAAGAATACGCCGAAGGATTATTGGACATGGCTCAAAATCCTGATGCGTGGCAGGACGACGAGTAGAAGAGCGCCTTCCAACGTGTCCCACTTCCTTAGAACTGGAACACTCCTGATGGGACACTCCCCCACGGCCTTAGTTTCCTCTAAATTCCGCGTAACCCCACTGTCCCGTATGTTGTTCCAAAACTCCCGCGGCAAACACCTGTCACAGGGATAACTTTCGGTACGGTTTAGGCATGGAAATTGGTTATGCGCGTGTATCAACGGTGAAGCAGGATCTCGCCAGGCAGTTGGATGCCTTGGCGGCCGCCGGCATCGAGACCGTCTTCTCGGACAAGAAGTCGGGAGCCACTACCGATCGTGCGGGGCTTCAGGACGCGTTACGTCACGCCAGATCTGGCGACGTGCTTGTGGTCCATACACTGGATCGGCTGGGCCGGACAGTGCGGGACACCCTAAACCTGGTACACGAACTAAAGGAACGCGGTGTTGGTGTCCGAACCCTGGCCGATCCCCTGCCTATCGACACTTCCAACCCGGAAAGCCCGATGGCGCAGCTGGCGGTTGTCCTGCTGGCACTCTTCGCGGAGATGGAACGAACTTACGCGGCCGAACGGGCCTCGCATGCCCGGGCGGTGGCATCTGCCAACGGCAGGCGTACCGGACGGCCCTCCGTAATTGATGCCGACAAGCTGGAACATGCTGCCCTGCTCCGGGACAAAGGCTTCTCCATGAAGGAGATCACCGCCAAGACCGGGCTGAAACGCACCACCCTGTACCGGCACCTGCCGCCCCGCTCCCCCGCTCCTGGCATGGTGCCTACTAATGCTCTTTGATACCGACACGTTGAGTTTTGCTCTGACCTATGGCGGTACGTTGGTCGTGGCGCTGCTGATGTTTATCGGGCAGCTGACTGCGGCGGTGGTTCTTCTGGTTTGCACCGGGGTCATCTGGCTTACGGCCTACCTCTTCCAAGCGGTCACACGATCATTCCGAACCACTAACCAGCGATGAGAACAGCGTCCGCAGTGTCCTCATCAATGGTGCCGTCCACGGCCGGCTGAGTAGTTAAATATCAGTGGTAGGTTCGCCGTCCGAGATTTGCCCTGAGGCTATGCTCTGCGCGGTCCTTTCGTAGGCAGCGTCGATGTATGCCGCAAGATCGTCTTCCCGGACGCGCCAAATACTGCGTCCACTGAACTGCGCGGCCCCTCGACTCCCCGCTTCTCACCAGGGCATAGACCGCGGGTGCGCCCAGGTTCAGGATTTCCTGAACCTGGGCGCACCGGACAGCATTCTGGGGAAGGACACCGGTGCCGGACCTTTACCTGGTTTAGCCTCGTCTGTCCGCTTCGCCCTGGACTCTTGGTCCTATCTCTAGGTGCTGCATTTCGTCTTGTTCGTTGTCCACACGGGCCCGGCTCTCCCCATCACTGCTAGAGAGCTACGGGGGGGTTTCGGCCCCTTTACGCTTGTGGGCTTAGGCAAGGGCGGTTGTCTTCTTCTCTAGGCATCCGTCTCGCCTTTGGGTGATTCCTTCCGTCGGGTTTCCGGGGTGACGCGCTGCAGCAGAGCGTCGTGGGCTTCCTGGAGGGCGCCTGCCCGAGCCTCCGCGGCCGCCGCCCGGGTCCCTGCCGCCGTGGCGACGGCTGCTGCCTCACGCCGCGCGGACCGTGCCTGTTCCAGCTGCTCTGCAACCACGACGGACTGGTTTTCCAGCTCCGCGATCCGCGCCGTCAGCTCCCCGACAGCGGATTCCTTCTCAGCCGTAGCTTTGTCCAGGTCAGCAACCAATTCGGCGACTTCCTCGTTCAGCTCTTTTTTCTCCTGGACCCAGACCGCTTCGGCGGCGGCATGCCGCTCGTTCGCCGCAGCAGACGCTTCCGCCCAGCACGCACCCGCCAAGCGCGCCGCCTGCTCCAAGATCGCCGCAGGTGTCGCTGCGACCTGTCCCCCGGCCGCCTGCTTTTCCTCCACCCATTCCTTTAGATAGCGCGTGGCATCAGCATTGCTCACTCCCGCCGCCGCGCGCACCGTGGACACGGTCGGCCGCCGCTCAGCACTGATCTGTTCGGCAGCAGTAAAAACACGGTCTTTCACACTCGGGGCCACGGCGGGACCTTTCGAAAGAGTAGTAGTAGGAGTAGAAATGCTACTACTACTACTACTACCAGTCTACTATCCGTCCGATTGTTGCCCCCCGCGGCTCGTCCCCTGGGCCTCTCGGCCGCGTTCCCTTAGCGAGGTTCACTGTTCAGCACGTCGATCAGCGAACGGGCCCCAACCGGTCGACAAAACAACTGCTGGCATCCCTGCTGCGACTGGGAAGGACGGGGGCGTTTGGCCGGCCGATGGCGGACAGGACCAGGACAGGACCTTTCGCCGGCACTCAAGCCGGCCCGTAGATTGGCAATAGGGTGGCCCTATCCGTGGGCCAGAGTCCGCGAGGTCCACACCACCAGGGCCCGAGACACTGCGACTCCCTGCACCCCCCAACTTACGAACTCGCGGAGTCTGTTTGTACGTGACTCCCGGAGACCGCGAGTCCCAGACCACCAGAGTCCAAGACACTGCGACTCCCTGCACCCCCCAACTTACGAACTCGCGGAGTCTGTTTGTACGTGACTCCCGGAGACCGCGAGTCCCAGACCACCAGAGTCCAAGACTCTGCGAATCCCTGAGCCCGGCGCCCGGACCCAGAGACACCCCGGCACTCCCGAACTCACGAACTCACGAAGTCACGAAGTCACGAAGTCTGTTTGTACGCGACTCCAAGAGTCCGCAAGTCCCAGACCACCAGAGTCCAAGACTCTGCGAATCCCTGAGCCCGGCGCCCGGACCCAGAGACACCCCGGCACTCCCGAACTCCCGAACTCACGAAGTCACGAAGTCACGAAGTCTGTTTGTACGCGACTCCAAGAGTCCGCAAGTCCCAGACCACCAGACTCCAAGACTCTGCGAATCCCTGAGCCCGGCCGCCCGGACCCAGAGACACCCCGGCACTCCCGAACTCACGAACTCACGAACTCACGAACTCACGAACTCACGAAGTCTGTTTATACGTGACTCCAAGAGTCCGCAAGTCCCAAACCACCAGACTCCAAGACTCTGCGAATCCCTGCACCCCACCACCACGGAGCCCGGCCCCCGGACCCAGAGACACCCCGGCACTCACGAACTCACGAACTCACGGACTCACCGAGTCACGGAGTCTGTTTACACGTGACTCCCAGAGTCCGCGAGTCCCACACCACCAGAGTCAAGACTCTGAGAATCCCTGCACCCACCACCACGGAGCCCGGCCCCCGGACCCAGAGACACCCCGGCACTCACGAAGTCACGAAGTCACGAAGTCACGAAGTCTGTTTACGGGACTCCCAGAGTCCGCAAGTAGCGGCGCGTGGGCCGGTACAAACTACAGAGTCTGTAACTCTGAGGCATCTCACGGCACCGACCTGGGAGCATCGGCGGCCCCTCCGGACCCTGCCACCCGCGACACACAGAGCACAGTAGGTGACGCCGTCACAAACTACTCGTCGTGGCGATGCCCGACGGTGGCACCCATCAAAAGGGACTTTGAAACTCCCTGGGGGAGTGGCCACCTTGCAAAGGTATAAGCGGACTAACAGAGTTACGTAGTCATGGAGTCACGGACCCAGAGACACCCCCGGCACTCACGGACTCACGGACTCACGGACTCACGGACTCACGAAGTCTGTTTATACGTGACTCCCAGAGTCCGCGAGTCCCAAACCACCAGAGTCAAGACTCTGAGAATCCCTGCACCCACCGCCACGGAGCCCGGCCCCCGGACCCAGAGACACCCCGGCACTCACGAACTCACGAACTCACGAAGTCTGTTTACGGGACTCCCAGAGTCCGCAAGTAGCGGCGCGTGGGCCGGTACAAACTACAGAGTCTGTAACTCTGGGGCATCTCACGGCACCGACCTGGGAGCATCGGCGGCCCCTCTGGACCCTGCCACCCGCGACACACAGAGCACAGTAGGTGACGCGGGACTGTCTGAATAACGGTGTGTGGAGTCCGGCCTGATCCGAAAGGAGACGGCCGTGTCAGAGTCCACGACCGAGATGACAGGGGTGATGATCGATCCTGTGACGGGAGAGATCATCGATCAGAAGGAGCTTGCGGAGCGGTTGCTCGCGCAGGCCAAGGAGCAGGGCGTGAGCCTGGTGGGCCCGGGCGGGCTGCTGAACCAGCTTACGAGGAATGTGCTCGAGACCGCGCTGGAAGCCGAGCTGACCGAGCACCTCGGGCACGAGCACGGCCAGACACCGATCGCAGCCAACATGCGCAACGGCACCAGGTCGAAGACCGTGCTGACCGAGATCGGTCCGGTCGAGATTGAGGTGCCCCGGGATCGGGACGGGTCATTCGAGCCGGTGATCGTGCCCAAGCGGAAACGGCGTCTGGACGGGATTGATCAGATCGTGCTCTCGCTGTCCGCCCGGGGGCTGACCACCGGGGAGATCGCCGCGCACTTTGAGGAGGTCTATGGGGCCAGAGTCTCTAAAGACACCATCAGCCGCATCACGGAGAAAGTCGCCGGGGAACTGGCCGAATGGTCAGCCCGGCCTTTGGATTCGCTCTATCCGGTGCTGTTCGTTGATGCGGTCGTGGTCAAGGTCCGTGACGGGCAGGTGCGCAACACCCCGTTCTACGTCGTCATGGGAGTCACCACCAACGGGGAGCGGGAGATTCTGGGCATCTGGGCCGGCGACGGTGGCGAGGGTGCACGGTTCTGGCTGCAGGTCTTCTCCGAGCTGAAGAACCGGGGCGTGGAAGATGTGCTGATCGCCGTCTGCGACGGGCTCAAGGGCCTGCCCGAGGCGATCACCACCACCTGGGAGCGAACGGTCGTGCAGCAGTGCATCGTGCACCTGATCCGCAACAGCTTCCGCTACGCCGGACGCCAGCACCGCGACGGCATCGTCAAGGCCCTCAAGCCCGTCTACACGGCCCCGTCCGAGCAAGCGGCGAAGGACCGGTTCGCCGAGTTCACAGCCGAATGGGGCCAGCGATATCCGGCCATCGTGCGGCTCTGGGAATCCTCCTGGGCAGAGTTCGTGCCCTTCCTGGAGTACGACGTGGAGATCCGACGGGTCATCTGCACGACGAACGCGATCGAGTCGATCAACGCCCGCTACCGAAGGGCGGTGAGGGCCCGCGGGCACTTTCCGAATGAAACCGCTGCCCTGAAATGCCTATACCTGGTCACCAGATCTCTTGATCCAACCGGCGGTGGCCGGGCACGCTGGGTGATGAGGTGGAAGCCTGCGCTAAACGCGTTCGCAATTACCTTCGCGGGCCGGTTCGAAAGAACCACTCAATAATGAAACCGGCCGGACTCCACACACCGTTTATCGGACAGTCCCGGTGACGCCGTCACAAACTACTCGTCGTGGCGATGCCCGACGGTGGCACCCATCAAAAGGGACTTTGAAACTCCCTGGGGGAGTGGCCACCTTGCAAAGGTATAGGCGGACTAACAGAGTTACGTAGTCATGGAGTTACAGAGGAACGCAGTCACCGACTCTGTGCGTCTACGGCGGTTCATCCAGCTGTGGGGGAGTGGGACTGGTAATTTTGGCGTAGCGCTTGCCGGCGACTAAAAGATGTTCTCTCCGTTTGATGGAGCTGACCCAACCTTTTCTGGTTGTGCAACTTTGGTGGAGTCCCAATCCGCAGTCGGTCCGAGTGCCACGGTAACCGAACTTAAGGAAGCACTCATGAGAGTCGTATCTGTCGTCAACCAAAAAGGCGGCGCGGGAAAAACCACCACGGTGATGAATCTGGCCGCCGTTGCCGCCCAGAGCTCGAAGGTGCTTGTCGTCGACGCCGACCCGCAAGGTTCAGTAACCATGTGGGCAACGAACGCAGAGGAACTCCCTGAGAAGGAGCAGTTGCAGTTCGACGTTGCGACTGAAACGGATCCCGAAGCGCTCACACAAATGCGCGATCTCGACTATGACACTGTCTTCGTCGACACCCCAGGTAACTTGGAAAACATTTCAGTGCTCAAGGCCATCGTTAGCCAGTCGGACTTCATTGTGATGCCTACAGAAGCCACTCCTTTGGCCCTTTTGCCTCTCGTCTACACTTTCGAAAAGATAGTCCAACCCTCCGGTCTGGACTACAGAGTCGTGGTTACAAAGGCCGACTCGCGTTCCCCGCAGGACGCGCTGGACGCCCAGGAGATGTTGCGAGAGCAGGGAATCCTTGTATGCAACTCATTTGTTCGCGCGTACAAGGCACACGAGCGGGCGCCAATGTACGGGACTGTGGTCACTTCCTACGAAAAGACCCGCAACTCTGAGAAAGCAACTATGGATTACAAAGACGTCGCCCTGGAACTGTTTAGTCTCTGGGCCAAGACCAGGAAGGGCTGAACTCAATGGCGCTCAAAGGTGGGTTCAAGAACTTTGCAAACCAGACACGTGAGATTAAGGAAGCCCCTCCTATTGACCTCGGTGGAGAGGCACCTACCCTGCATATTGTCCATGAGGCCGCTGCTTTGCATAATGCCTCACAAGCCCCTTCGACAGAACAAGCTGCCACGCCCGTTCCGGCTGCTGACCCTGCAACAGAGTCAAGTGGGGGAGTGGGGCCGGAGATTACGGCCAAGCACGAAAAGGCCATTGTGCATCCCTCTTCGACCCAAGCGGCAGAAGAGCTTGAGGGACCTACTGTTTCCAGCCATACCCATTACACACAGCTGGTCCGCAAGGAATTGCGGCTGCACGCAGACCAGGCCGACGAGCTGACAGTACTAGCTACTAGGGTTCAACGCGCCCGCAAGGAAAAGGGTGAGCGGATTACGGACAACACATTGATCCGAGTTGCCGTAGACCTGCTGCTGAAACGCCAGAAGGAGTTGGTTGGTTCCACTGAGGATGAGCTCCGCGTTGCGTTAGGCCTAACCCCAAGGGCTTGAATACATCTGAAGTGTCACGTCCCCTAGCCAAGGTGAGCCTGGCACTTGCGGACGATTGACATTAGCACTCTGTTAGTCCGGGACTACCGGACAAACAGAGTGCGTCAGTACCAGATTGCAGAACCGGCTGGAGTGATTTTGGATGGATCATCCTGCCCGTGTGAATGCCATGTCCGTCATGGCCCACTCGTCCGGCGGACCTTCGAATTCCTCCCACGGATAGTTCTCATCGGGGGAAAGGAGCTCGGCGACGGTATTAACGTTCCTGGACAGCCACTCCCGCCAGAGAATTCGTTCTATCCGGTAGCGCTGCAGCTGCGCAGCGACAGCCTCCACGACGCCGAAGTACTCGGCAAGGTCCTTCAACGACGTCGCAGTTACCACTGACCAGGCTCTTGTGTTATCCCGAGCGATCATGTTCCACGCGGCCATTACCTCGAGCGCTTCGCTAACAGCCGTCCTGGAGAGCCTAGTCAGCTTAATGATTCCCGCCGTCGACAGACCGGGGGAGTGCTCCAACGCCTCGTAAACGAAAGCCGCCGGCAGACCAAGCTCGCGGAATACCGGCCTCATGGCATGGATCTTCCCCTTCTGCCACGTCAAGTCCTCGGCTGCCGCCTTCACATCCTCCGGCACGGTAAGCATGTAGAGATCACCTTTGGTGCCACGGCCTTCTTCGACCAGGGTTACCAAGCCGTCGTTCTCGTCGCGCAACGCTCTCAGATGGGACCCGACAGTCGTGTGGTCAAGTCCGGTAGCGATCGCGATGGACCTGACGCCGAATTCCACAAACCTCGACGCTGTCATGTGTGCAGCCTCCCCGAGTGATCTCAGCACCATTCTGCGGGCCAGTCCGGTCCTCGAATCGAGGTAGGCATGCTCTTTTAGTCTGAGCGCGTTGCGCCATGTTCTGATGTGCCGGTGCTCTGCGTCGGCATTAGTGGGGGGCGAGTTCGCTTGGTTCCCCTGGGCGGGGGCGTGTGTAGTTGGCTGGCTTGTGGGGGATATATGGGCATTGTTCTTTCCTGCTCTGGATCCCGGGTTTTTCAATACATATGTGATCGCTTCCAGCCAGTCGCGGCGTAAGGCTTTGCCTCTGTGCCGGGAGGCGTAGCGGGCATAGAAAGAGGCCAATCCCGGCCAGGTCCCCTGCATCATCCGGCGTTCGACATCTGTCAGTTCCATCCCCGCCGCCGCTGCTGCGACGAGGATTGCTTGCCGGGCATCTGAGTCGGTAGCGTAGCGGTTCGCGTCATAGAGTCCTGTTTGTGCCATTTGTTGCATAACCCGGGACATCCGGCCGCTGGGGTGTTGAATTTTGGGTGCCTCGACATCCGTCTGCGAGAACGTCTGTTGCAGACGCAGCGCACGCACGGCGTTGATCTCCCCGGCTAAATCGGCATTCATGGCAGCCCATACGGAGGCTGAGTTGGGCCGTCGAGCGACGTCGTAAGCCATGCTGAGGCTCATAGCCAGTTCTTGGTGGCCGCCGCGCTTGTGGGGAGAACCTGGAGTCCGCATGCAGCCGTGCAAAAGGTTCTGATGAGGGGACTTATCCAGGCTAGGGTGACGGTTACCTAAGGCCTCGACAAGATCGCGTGCTTCAGAAAAGGTGACCCGCTTCTTGAGCGGGATGTAAACGTGCCGGCCGCCGTTAGGGGAGTAGTCCTCAATCCACCGCGCACCGCACGAATGCAGCCAGGTCTGAACGGCGCGGACATCGGCTTCCACCCGGTCAATACCTACGACTGAGGAATCAAAGTCAAGGAAGATCGCCGCGCACGTGCCGTCCTTGCCGAAGATCCGGACCGCCGCAGGGAAGGCCGGAAGCGCTGGCGTTAGGGTTCGTTCATGTTTCTGCGGGTAAGTCTTTCCGCCGTCGCGGGAAAGACGCATGCGAGGTTGCCCAGCCAGCAAGGGAGCGAGTGCGGTCCAAGCTTCGGCGGGACGGCATAGTGCATGCGGCGCGCCCGGACTCTGTGAGTCTGTGCATGCGCGCATCTCGTGGGGTACGATGATGCTATTCCTCTCAAGGGATAGGAAGAGGCCCGGACCGCAAGGCCCGAGTTGATTCTCAAGGACTCTCTACCTCGTCGCCGGCAAGCAAAAAAGGTAGTGAGTCAAATGCTTAGAAGGCCCGCCTCGTGCGGGCCTTCGTCATTTAAGAGGCGATGCGGCCGATGGGCAGCTCCTCTTAATATTTGGGATGGTCATGACGCCTTCGCCATGGGCAATGTCTCTTGGGCGTCGAGCGCTTCTAAATCGATGGTCTGTAAGTGCTCATGGAGGAGCCTGGCCACGATGTCAGACCGAGTTTCAGCAGTAAGTTCTACGACTCTGCGTAACTTATCTGCGTCGGCCCTTGGAATCTTTGCCGTGACAACGTGACGGTCGCCTTTGTGCATGCGTGCCATGAGTCCTCCTAAATAGGGTGCTGGAACTACCCAATCGCAATTAGATTGCATTAAGTGGGATGCTGGGCGTCGGCGTGTCGGTGCCTCAGCCCTGGATGGACTTAAGCCCCAGGGCTTCTCCCAGTTCGGCATATCGTTGCTCCACCTCAACCGTCACCAGACTGTAGCGAACACGCATGCCGCTCCGCTCCTCTGATGCGGGCGGATCTTGCATCACTACACCTTCATCAGCCAGCAACTGAAGGTTATGCTTCGCCGTCGCCACTCCAATCTCGAGACCGCTTGCCACTTCACCTCGGGTGGCGGGGCCATGGCTGGCCAAGTAGCCGATGATCGCCACCCTTGTCAGATTCCCGAAGGCGTTAATTATCCGTTCCAGGTGGGCATCGGACCTTGGGCGAACATAGCGGGGCATAGGCCAATCTTGCCGTACGTCTCGAACAACCTGCATAGTTCGAGACTAGCGGCTAATTAAACTATCCGCTAGTCTTTCTATACGCCGAAGTGACAGGCATGTCATTTGCATGTGACAACAGCCACATGGACGTGACCTGACATGCATATCTCGGCAATTTGTTGGAGAATCGGCCCCGGCCATGGAAGTCGAGCCAGCTATTGGTGATTTGAGGATTGTTTTGGAAAGCCGCAGGAACAACGTGATGGTCTGGCTCGCTAGCTGGCGACGACCAATAACGACACGGTGCTGAGGGTCGGCGCTCGGCCCCTCAGCTCTGCTCTGCGTGCAATAGGGGAGTTGTGAAACCGAAGGTGCTCGTGATTGGTGCGGCTGTCCTATTGCCAACCATGCTTTTTGGGCTGATCTTTTCGATCCTTCTACTTTTCAAATCCGAAAAGCCAGCTGTTGCTTCGTGTGGCCCCACAGTTTCCATCGTTCTCGATGAAGACATCAGAGGCGATGGCTACTCAGCAGAGCAGTTGAAGAACGCCGCAGCAATCATGAATGCTGGCCGCACACTGAACGTCCAAGCCAAGGGCCTAATAATTGCGGTGATGGTTTCCCTGGGGGAGTCGGGCCTGCGGGTTCTGGATTACGGCGACGGACCGGGCCCTGACTCGCGAGGGTTGTTCCAGCAGCGCGACAACGGCGCGTGGGGCTCCTACGCGGACCGCATGGACCCGACCATCAGCGCCACGAACTTCATCAAGGCCCTGCAAAAGGTCGAAGGTTGGGAGCTGCTGGAGCCGACCATCGCCGGCAACAAGGTCCAGCGCAACGCGGACCCGTACCACTACCAGAAGTACTGGCCCGAGGCCGTCAAGCTCGTCCAGGCACTCTCGGACGGGAAGTTTTCCCTCGAAGGCAGCGACTGCGCCATCCCGGGCCAGTCCGGTGCCGGGGATGACTACCCGTGGAAAGACTCTCCTACCTGGATGCAGGTCGGCGCCAGCACAGCCGCCGCATCACCGCTGGGCATGTTCTACCGCGAATGCGTGGACTTCGCCCTGTGGCGGGTGAACCAGCAAATGGGGTCCACCGGTGAACCGTTCAAGTTCCTCAATGGCAACTTCCGCCCCGACGGGCAGGGCCTTGGTTCGGCCCTGACGTGGAAGGCCGGCTGGGACGCCAAAGGCTGGGCCACCGGCGCCACACCTCGGGTCGGGGCGGTCGTCTGGTACGCACCGGGAACCGGGGGAGCGGACCCCACCTTCGGTCACGTCGCCGTGGTCAAGGAAGTCAAGGACGACGGGACCTACGTCGAAGAGGGCTACAACGGCAACCCGCCCCCGGACGATCACAACTACTACACCCGGACGGTCAGCAACACCGTTCCGTCAGCGTTCCTGTACCTGCCCACCCAAGAGGAGAAAAAGTGAAGAAGCCCCTGGCCCTCATCGCAGTAGCCCTGCTCTGCGCCGCATGTGCACCGGCAGCGAACACCACGCCTGCACCGGCAGAATCGACCGCCACGCCTTCCGCGCCGGTTTCGCTGAGCGCCAGCAGCGGACCGCAGGCTCCCGGAGGCACGGTCCCGGCCACGATCGGCATTACCTGGGATCAGGCCAGCAAGGACGCGGCCGTGGAGGTTGCTGAAAAGGCCATGGCGGACTTTGCCCGCCCCGGTCTGGAGGAAAAGCAGTGGGCGGATGATCTTGCCCGTTGGCTCACGCCACAGGCGACTGCCGATTACTCGGCGGTGGACCCGGCCAACATTCCCGCCAGCCGCGTCACCGGCCCGGCCACGCTGAGCGTCGATGAAGCCAACGGCTTCGGGGTCATGGCAGCGGTGCCGACCGACGCCGGGACCTACTCGGTGCAGCTGCTCCGCACGGGCAAGGAATCCCCGTGGAGGGTCAACCGGCTCACACCACCGGATTCCTGATCCCACCCCCTCCACGTTTCAGAAAGGTAGAACGCTATGGTCATGAACCAGACAGATGTCCCGGCTTTCCCCAAGATCCACGCCATTGTCCGTGCCAACGGCACGGCCGAGGTCGTTGTTGCCGGCAACTCCCGGAATGTGAAAGCGGCAGAATCCTTGCAGCAACTCCGCGACAACGCCCTGTCCCTCGTCGTCAGGGAAGCGAAGACGCTGAACCGCCCGGTCCGGGTCCAGGTCGATGATCCGGATGGCCAGGGTGAGCTGATCGTGAACCCGGACGGTACTAAGGAGTCCGTCAACTACTTGGCCAAAGCCCGCCGCCGCGTGGCCGAAGCTCCCACCCCCGCAGCATCCCTGCCTGCTCCTGCGGTTGCAGAATCCATCCCAGCGCCCAGCAAAGACGGGTCGATTACTGAGGTACCGGGCAACGTCCCATTAGCGACAGGAACATCTATGACCCCGACACCCGCAACCACGCCGACCCCGGAGGCGCAGGAGGCACCGACCCGGCGCAGCTTGAAGGAAACCTCCTTCCTGGTCAGCGCCCCGGTCCTGGAACCTGCCACGAAGGGCTGGCGGGGTGCGCTCACGCGCTTTGGCTTCCGGATGGACCCGTCAGCCGAAGAGCTCTCCGAGCGGGAGGATATCCGCACGGTCAGCCAGCACTGGCCCGGTCCCCGGACCATTGCCGTGGTCAACCGTAAGGGCGGGGCGAACAAGACCCCCACGGTGGTCATGCTCTCGGCCATCCTCGCCCGCTACAGCGGGGCCGCGACCGTCGCCTGGGACAACAACGAGTCCCAAGGCACCTTGGGCTGGCGGACCGAAAAGGGCGCCCATGACCGGAGCGTCCTGGACCTGATTGATTCCTCGACCGAACTGCTTTCCCCGTCAACGAACGCCGCCGAGATTGCCAAGTTCGTCCACCACCAGACCGCAGACAAATTCGATGTCCTGCGCTCGGATGAGAACGAGGAAGGTGACCACGAGGTCACGGCTGAGGAAGTGGACATCGCCCACCAGGTCCTCACCCGCTATTACCGGCTGGTGGTCATGGACTCGGGCAACACTGCCCGGGCGGCGAACTGGCGCCGGATGATTCACCACACCAACCAGCTCGTCGTGCCGGTGACGGCCATTGAGGACCGCGCCGAAGCTGCCCGGCTGACGCTGCAGACCCTCGAATCCCGTGGTGGCCACGACGCCGAACTGGCCCGCAACGCAGTTGTGATCGTCTCTGAATCCACCGACGCGAAGCGCGCCATGTCCGGGGATGCGTTGAAGCGGGCCAAGGACGAGGCGCAGCGCATTGCGGACGGCTTTGAACCGTTCGTCCGGGCTGTCGTGAGGATTCCGTACGACCCGGCGCTGGTCAACGGACCCATCCGCTACGAAGCCCTCCAGCCCGCCACCCAGCGCGCATGGCTCGCCGCCGCGGCAGCCGTCGCCAAAGGCTTCTAAACCCACCCATTATCCGGACTTTCGAAAGGAGGACCCATGCAACAGTCCCTGAACCCCTGGATCACCAGCCCAGAAACGGCAGAGCCCGAAGCGGCCACCGCAGATGAACATGTTTCTCCGCCGGCGATCATCACCCGCCCGGTCTTGGGGATGGTGGAACCTGACGCGGCTGACCGCCTCGCCCGTCGCGCGGTCACCGGTACGGCCACGGTCTGGGTTACCGGTGTTCATGGAGGATCGGGCGAAACCCGGCTCAGCCATCTCGTGGAGGGCGCACGCCCGACAGAACATGCCTGGCCCATCCTTGAAGACGGCTTCAGCAAGCCTGCCGTCCTCCTGGTTTGCCGCTCAGACATGCACGGACTGAAAGCCGCGCAAAGAGCCCTCATCCAATGGGCCTCGGGCGCAGCCCCCGACGTCAACCTGCTAGGCCTCGCGGTCCTGGCCGATGCACCGGGAAAACTACCCAAAGCCCTGCGGGACTTCGCAGCTCTCATCGGCGGAGGAGCCCCCCGGCTCTGGATGCTCCCTTGGGTCGAGTCCTGGCGGCTAGGGGACACCAACACCGGGAAACCCGGCCGGGAGTATCAACGCCTGATCGCCGACCTCACAGCCCTCACCAACTAATCAATCAACAGCTCTACAGCGCCATACTTCGAAAGGTCTCACCGTGAACTTCATCGCAGCTCTTCCCGCCAGCGTCATCCCGAATCCGACCCCTGTTGTGCCTCCCCAGGCACAGGGCCTGCTCACCGTACTGAACTGGGCCTCCGGCATCGGCCTGGTCCTCGGCGTTTTGGGCGTGATCATCGTCGGCATCGGCATGGTCATCCAGCTCCGACGCGGCGAAGGCGGCGAATCCATTGCCAAGCTCGGCTGGGTCCTCGCCGGCTGCATCATCATCACAGGCGCCTCCGGCATCGTCCGCGCCTTCGTCTAACCCAATCCTCGGAGGTTCATCATGAGCGAATCGACACAGAACACCACCGGACAGAATCCATTTACCAAACCCGGATTCGTCATTTCGGCTGCCCTCGTGGTTGCGCTGATAGCTGCGGTCATCGTCATCTTCCTCATCCCGAAAGGGGGAGGAAATGCACAGCCGGGGCCAGCCCCTTCGGGAAACAACGCCTCAGCCGCCCCGTCAGGTGATTCTGCAGACGAGAGTATCTGTGGCCTGCCGTCAGCCTCGGAGACAGCGCTAGGCGCTGCCCCTAAGTCCAATTGGGAGCTTGTCGGCAGGATGGCGACACCAACCGATCCCGATACATATGGGCCTGGTGTGATCGACAGCGATGGTTTCCGCTCATGCTTCGCTCGATCCCCGACCGGAGCACTCTATTCAGCAGTCAACATGATCGCCCTAAGCTCCTCGGATTCCCAGGTACTTAACTCCAAGGTGACTGACAGACTGCTGGTGCCGGGACCCGGCCGGGACATAGCCATGAAGGACTCCGCAACGTCATCACCCTCCACGGGCACTGATACTACGGTTCAGATCAAAGGGTTCCTGGTCAAGGCTTACACCCCGACGGAAGCCGATGTTGACCTAGCTTTTGAGACCAGGAACGGGATCTTGGCACACACCGTTCTTCCTCTCCGGTGGATGGACGGAGACTGGAAAGCAAAAGTATCGGACGAAGGTAAGTTGATCAACGAGATCACTCAGCTCCGCGACCTTAGCTCTTTTATCGCGTGGTCCGGCGTCTGAAATGGCTGAATGCGAGATCATCGATCTTGGCTGCCAAACCGGTAACGCCATCTCAGGAGCCCTCGACGACGCGATTTCAAGCCTAGCCGAGTCCATTCTGGAAGGCTTGAGCCAGATGGTGACGACTCTGTCGACCTTCTGGGTAAGTATGCCAACTACCAACCTCACGACGGAGGATGGCACGACGGCAAGCCCGGTGGTGGGTTTCCTTAATTCGGAACTGTCTTACTGGACGCTTACGCTGGCCGTTTTATCCGTCATTCTTGGCGGTACCCGCATGATCTGGGAGCAGCGGGGCGCACCCTTGAAGGACCTGCTCCGGTCTCTCCTAACCCTCACGCTAGTTGCGGGTCTAGGTCTGGGAGTTATCTCCATCCTGGTGATCGCAACTGATGAGTTTTCAGCAGCCATCATCGAACGCTCCACGGAGGGCAAGGGCTTCGCGGACGCCATGAGTCTCTTGGTGATGGTGAACCAGCCCGGCATCGGGGTTTTCATCCTGATCATCCTGGGCCTGGTCGGCCTGCTCGCGTCATTGGTCCAGATCGTCCTTATGGTCGTCCGCAGCGGCATGTTGGTCATACTGGCTGGCATTTTGCCCACCACCGCCGCTTTCACCAATACGGAGATGGGCCGGCAGTGGTTCCAGAAGGCGATGGGCTGGACAATCGCGTTCATTCTTTATAAGCCGGCTGCAGCGATCGTGTACGCGGTGGCGTTTCAGCTCATGGGCTCGTTTTCCGGCACGAACGCTTTGATTGGCTCCATCACAGGCCTTGCCTTGATGATCGTTGCCCTGTTGGCCTTGCCGGCTTTGATGCGGTTTGTCACCCCGATGGTTGGTGCGGTCGCGTCGGGTTCTGGCGGGGGCGCTGCTGCTGCTGCAGGGGCCATGGCCACTGGTGCTGTATCCATGGGCCGCAGCGGAAGCGGCCGCGGGAATGCGTCACCGACCCCGCCCAGCCAGCCGTCCAAGAATGGTGCGTCTCCTGGCGGCAGCCAAGGCCCCGGGGGAACTAACGGCGGCAACGCTAAACCTTCACCGGGATCCGCCGGAGCGTCCGGAGCCGGGGGAGTGCCCGGTAAGGGCACTACAGGAAGCGTCGGGGCCGCGACAGCAGGGGCGGGGACCGGCACCGCTGGTGCTGGAGCCGTGTCGGGGGCGGCGAAGGCTGCAGGTCCGACCGGTGTCGCTGTCGCCGTCGGCGCGCAGGTAGCTTCAAGGGTCTCTTCGGCCGCACAACAGACCGCGCAGGATTCAACGGGGGAGGGCCCCAGTGGCAGCAATTAATACCGAATACAAGGAACCGTCCTACGGAAACTGGCGGGTCCCGAGGTCCGCCGGTCTCGGGGACCTTGGTGCTATCGGCACCGGCATTGTCATGGCCGGGCTGCTGCTGGGCATCATCAGTTTTGCCATCTGGGGCCTCTTCGCGGGCCTGGGCGTCCTGGCCGTCGCCGGGGTGCTGGTCCTGCTGCTGACCGTCAAGGACAAGCACGGCCAGTCCGTGGTGGACCGTTTCGCGACCCGGATGAATTTCCGGCTCGCCCGTTCCTCGGGTGCGAACTTGTACCGCTCGGGCCCGCTGGGGGTGACGGAGTGGGGCATGTACCAGCTCCCGGGGCTGGCGGCGAAATCACGCCTGTATGAGTTCAACGACTCCTACAACCGCCCCTTCGCAATGCTCCACGTACCGACCACCAGCCACTTCACCGTCATCTTTTCCACCGAACCAGACGGTGCCTCGCTCGTGGATCCGGAGCAGGTCGATGCGTGGGTGGCGAACTGGGGTGGTTGGCTCGCCGGACTGGGCGATGAGGCAGGGCTGGAAGCCGCCGCAGTGACCGTGGAGACAGCCCCGGACTCCGGGTACCGGTTGCGCAATGAAGTCGAGATGAACATTGACGAGAACGCCCCCGAAGCGGCCAAGGCCATCCTCCGCGAGGTTATCCGGACCTACCCGGAAGGATCGGCGACCGTGCGGGCCTGGGTATCCCTGACCTTCAACGCCTCCCTCCGTGCAGGGTCCCGGAAGCGGGAACCGGAGGACGTCGCCCGCGACATCGCCTCCCGCATCCCCGGGCTGGGTGCCCGGTTGCAGTCCACCGGAGCCGGGATCGCCCGACCGATGTCAGCGCAGGAACTGTGCGAGGTCGTACGGATTGCCTACGACCCGCCCGCGGCGCTGATTATCGATGAAGCCCACGCAGCCGGGTCCCCGGTCGCCCTGACCTGGGGCGAGGTCGGCCCCACCGCCACCCAGGCCGGCTGGGACGAGTACCGGCACGATTCCGCGTTCTCTGTCTCCTGGACCATGACGGGTGCGCCACGGGGTTCGGTGAACTCTTCGGTCTTGTCCCGGCTGCTGGCCCCGCACGGGGATGTCGACCGCAAACGCGTCTCCCTGCTCTACCGCCCGATGGATTCCGCCCGCGCCGCCGCAGTGGTGGAGCGGGACCAGAACAACGCCAACGTCCGGATCACCTCCGGAAACCGGCCCAGCGCCCGGGCCCTCGTCGATGCCCGGTCGGCGGCCCAGACAGCCCAAGAAGAAGCCCAGGGTGCCGGGCTCGTGAACTTCGGCATGGTCGTCACTGCCACGGTCACCGACGCTACCCGGCTTCCGGATGCGGTGGCAGCGATCGAGCAAACCTCCGGAACCGCAAGGGTCCTGCTTCGCCGCGCCTACGGCTCACAGGACACCGCTTTCGCCGCGTCCTTACCGCTGGGCCTGGTGCTGCCCAAACACATCCTGCTGCCCAGCGAAATCAGGGAGGCCCTCTAAATGGCCCGCAACACGTTCCTGCAAGCGAAAAAAGTGAAAACAGTAAAGACAGCAAAAAAGTCTTCCAGCGGTGAAGGGGAGGGGACGTCGCGTCCTGGCCGTGTCAGGGGACCCGGCTCACGCGGCTGGGGCGGCCGTGGTGGGGGAGCAGCTGCCCTGGTTCCTGCGGTGCGGGAGTACCGGGGAACGACGGTGCAGGTCTGCGGGTTGTGGCCGTTCAGCTCCGGCACGTCCTCGCCGATGATTGGTGTGCCGCTGGGCCGGCATGAGGAGACCCAGGCGACAGTCTGTTGCGACCCGATCAGCTGGTTCCAGCGCGCCCACCTGATCTCCAACCCGTCTGCGTTCATCCTCGGCAAACCCGGGCTGGGAAAATCCACGCTGGTGCGACGGATGCTCCTGGGCCTCTCCGGCCAAGGCGTGCACCCCCTCGTGCTGGGGGACCTGAAGGCAGAGCACGTCGACGCGGTCGAGGCTTTGGGCGGTCAGGTCATCCGACTCGGCCGGGGACGGGGCTACCTGAACATCCTCGATCCCGGCCAGGCCGTCGAGGTCGCCCAACTGCTGGAAGAACAAGGGCACCACGACGCGGCCGTACGGGTCCGGGCCGACGCCCACGGCCGGCGACTGAACATGGTCGTCTCCCTCATCACAATCAGCCGGAACTCACCCCCGACAGATCAGGAACAGACCATCCTTGACCGGGCCCTGCGGGTCCTCGATGACACCTTCGACGGAATTCCGGTCCTGAAAGACCTCCTCGACGTCATCACCGCGGCCCCGGCCGAGCTGCGCCAGGTCGCCCTGGACCGCGGCGACATGACCGTCTACCTGCAGGAAACACGTGCGCTGGAAGCGACCCTGCTGGGCCTGACCGGTGGAGGGAAGCTCGGCGAAATCTTCTCCCGGCAGACCACTAACCCCATGCGGCGGGACCGGGCCGTGGTCTTCGATGTCTCCAGCATCGACGAGACCGAAACCGACCTGCAGGCAGCGGTCCTGCTGGCATGCTGGTCCTACGGATTCGGGACCGTCAACGTCGCCAACGCCCTCGCCGACGCCGGGCTGGAACCGCGCAGGAACTACTTCGTCGTCCTCGATGAACTGTGGCGGGCGCTTCGCTCCGGCAAAGGCATGGTCGACCGCGTCGACGCCCTCACCCGGCTGAACAGGAGTGTTGGTGTCGGGCAAGTCATGATCTCCCACACCATGTCCGACCTGCTGGCCCTCCCGGCGGAGGAAGACAGGATGAAAGCCCGCGGGTTCGTTGAACGTTCCGGCATGGTCATCTGCGCAGGCCTCCCGGCTTCGGAGATGCCGCTGCTGACCGCTGCGATCCCGCTCTCAAAGCAGGAACAGCAGAAGCTCATCTCCTGGCAGGACCCGCCCGCATGGGACTCCCGCGGCGGCGACGTCGAACCCCCGGGCCGGGGAAAGTTCCTGATCAAAGTCGGCGGCCGCCCCGGCATCCCCGTCCAAATCGGTTTAACCTCCATCGAAGCCTCCCTGAACGACACAAACCGACTGTGGAATCCAGCGGAAACCCTGCGGAATGCGGCAGCTCCAATCCGGGAAGAAGGTGCGGCATGAGTGCCCCGAACCGCAAGGGAACCGGCCTCGGCGACGCCCTGGGGATTTGGCTCGCCATCGGCGCCGCCACCATCTTCGGCGGCGGCACCTGGGCCGCGGCCCACCTCGGGTCCTGGATGGCCGGCCTCGCCGCCCCGCCGGCGCACCCGATTGACCTGATCGCCGGGCTGGCCAAGGGCCGGGTGCCCTGGCCGGACCAAGCAACTGTAGTGGCCTGCGTGCTGGCCGGGGTGCTGATCGCACTGCTGGTGACGGTACTGGTGGTCCGGTCCCGGACCGCGAGTAAACGCACCAGGGTGGACAAGGCAGCGGTGTACATGGGCCGGGGCAAGGACCTGAACCACCTCTCGACCAAAGGCGCCACGGCCACGGCAGTGCGCCTCGGCGTGGAAAACTCCACCGGCGTCCGCCTCGGCCGCAGCGTAGCCGGGAAGCGCCCCCTCTGGGCATCCTGGGAGGACATGCTGATCCTCATCGCCGGGCCCCGCACGATGAAGACCACCTCCTACGCCGTCCCCGCCATCCTGGACGCACCCGGCGCGGTGATCGCCACTTCCAACAAACGCGACATCGTCGACGTCACCCGCCCCATCCGCTCCGAGGCCGGGCAGGTGTGGGTCTTCGACCCGCAAGCCGTCGCCGAGGAAGAACCATCCTGGTGGTGGAACCCGCTCTCCTACGTGAAGAACGAAGCCACAGCAGGGAACATGGCCTCCCACTTCGCCGCAGGCTCCCGGGAACCCGGAACAAAACCCGACGCCTACTTCGACCCCGCCGGGCAAAACCTGCTCAAAGCCCTCCTGCTCGCCGCCTCACTCAGCGCCGCCCCAATCACGCAGGTATACACCTGGCTGACCCGCCCGCACGACGAAGCACCGGCAGACATCCTCCGCGCCGCCGGCTTTGACCTGCTGGCAGACATGGTCATCGGCCACATCAGGGAACCGGAAAAGCAGCGGGCCGGCGTCTATGGCACCGCCCGGCAAATGGTCTCCTGCCTCACCGACCGGGACGTCAGCCAATGGGTCACCCCCACACCGGGCACCACCGTCGCCAACGACCCCCGCCCGCAGTTCGTCCCCGAAGACTTCGTCCGCGGCAAAGGCACCCTTTACAGCCTCTCCCGCGAAGGCGTCGGAACCGCCGGCCCCCTCGTCACGGCCCTGACCGTCGCCGTCGTCGAAGCTGCCGAAAAGTACGCCACCTCCCAACCCGGCGGGCGCCTCGCAACCCCGCTGCTGGGCATCCTCGATGAAGCCGCAAACGTCTGCCGGTGGAAAGCCCTGCCGGACCAGTACAGCCACTACGGCTCCCGCGGCATCATCCTCATGACCATCCTGCAGTCCTGGTCCCAGGGCGTGGAAGTCTGGAACCTCGAAGGAATGCGGAAACTCTGGTCAGCATCCAACGTCAAAATCTACGGCGGCGGCGTCTCCGAAGTCGGCTACCTCGACGAGCTCTCCCGCCTCATCGGCCAATACAGCTACATCAACGTCTCCCGCAGCCACAGCAGAACCGGATCCTCATCCTCCCGACAGGAAAGCAAGGACGAAATCCTTTCCGTCGCCGACCTGACAGCGCTGCCACGGTTCCGGGCCATCCTGCTCGCCTCCGGCGCCCCGGCCACCATGATCGAAACGATTCCCTGGATGAACGGGCCCCACGCCCAAAAGGTCAAAGACTCCCTCGCAGCCAAGGAAACAACTGAGCGTGCCCCTGTGGTTGTTGCCGCCCACAACCCTTGGACGGACGAGGACAAGGCGTGAGTGAAGAGTTCGCGGACGCGTTCCGGGACGAAGAGGAGCAATCCCCGGCCGGCGGGCACAGCCACGCTGAGCCCGAACCGGAACTGGTGTACTCCAGCGCCGTGGAGTTCTTCGCTGACCTCCTGGCCCAGTCCTACGTCCGCGAAGTCAACGAAGGCGCAGCCAACGCGTGGTGCCCCGAGTGGTACAAACATCCCGAAGCCCTGATTCGGATGGAAGCCATCTGGCGGGCCTGGGAACACCTACGGCTCGAACCTGCCCTCGGGGTCAGCACCTGGTGGCTGAACCACGCAGACCCGCACATGCGCATCCTCATGGACAAGGAAGGCCCGTTCAAAAAATGCGCTTACGATGGCCACAAAACCCCCACCCCTGACAAGACTGCTCTTCCCCATATAACCCCTGAAGCAGGAATCTTTGACTAACACCGCCGGATGGTCACGAACTGACGAAGAGACGTGGGACACGCTTAAGCCTTTGCTGCCGCGGACCACACGCCAGGAACTGAGCCGACTTCCAGCTGTCCACGGCTGGGGTCAATCCGGGTTATCCACGGCTGGAAAATGGGAGCCGTTGGGGTAGCTCCCCCGGCAGCAGCAGCGGTGGATAACCCGCAAGGATTGTCCCCGGCTGTGGGCAGTTGGACTTTACCCAAACACTGCACTGGCCCAACAGGGTTCTGTCTGCCTCTGTTAAACAGCAGCAGTTTTTGACTGTTGCTGCACTCTTGCCCGGAGATGGGCCTTCGACTGCGCTAAAAGCGCAGGGGCACAGCTCAGGGCCTGAGCCGGTGCTATCCCAAGCTCAGACCCTGCAGCAGGTCAATCCAGAATTTGTGCCTTACTTCAGCATGTCGTCCAGCGACCACCTGTTGCGGCCCAGACGAACCAGGGCATCCTGCAACCGACGTTCGTTACCCAGCTCCCGACTTGACGACCCCATGCCGTTTGGAAGAATCCCCACGTCGGGCAGAATCCGATAGCGGCTGCGCCGACGTAGATGCTTTTGTACCCTGCGCTGACCAGGCCGCCGCAGACTTTGGTGCCATCGATGACGGCACCGACAGCGGTCGGCGCAGCGTGAGTGGTGACCACAGCTGTTGATGCTGTCGGTACAGATGCGCTGGCTGGGCCCACGCTTCCGAGCATCAACGTCGCAAGAACGGCGAGGACGGTGATAAACGCCTTGAGTGGGTGGACACTTTTGCTCATTTGGGACTCCTTATATGTGGGTTCAAGAACGAACGGGCCTTCGAAAGTCGAACTGAGAGGACTGCACCGGGCTTCCCTTACTTGGAGCAGTTGACACCAGAATAGGGTCACATTTTGCGCGTACGACTCCGTTTTCGTGTAAATCAAATGTTTGTCACCCATATGGGTGACAAACATTTGAAGTACGCCTGAATCCGTAAATCCGCGCGTGCAACTTGGAATACTTAGCGGGACGGCATGGGTCGTACTACGCGCGATAGGGGTTTTGATGAAAACAGTAATTAGGGTCGGCGTTGTCGATGACCACGAGATGCTTCGGGTGGGATTCGCAGCGGCGGCCTACCTCGATGCCAAGACTGCGCCTGTACCAGTCGTAGTAGTCCGGGCCAGCGACACGGTCGAAGATCTCTTGGCTGGGGGAGAAAAGATGTTCGACGTCGTCGCCCTTGATATGTCCCTCGCCGACGGAACCAGGCCGGGGGACAACGTTCGAAGAATCATTAACGCTGGGTACAAGGTCTTGGTGTACAGCCAAGCCGACAAGGCTGCAGATCTTCGGGAGGCACTGGCCGCGGGCGCCGCGGGAGTTTCGCGTAAATCGGAGGACTACGAACGGACTCTGAATTTCCTTCGAAGAGTTGCCGACGGAGAAATCATTGACAATCAACAGATGGCAGCAGCCATCGACGGAGACGCCGCTTTTTCTGCGATCGCTGACTTGAGCGATCAGGAACGCGAAGCGCTCCGCTTGTACGCAACCGGGAGAACACGAGCACAAGTTGCTGCCCAAATGAATGTCAAGGACAGCAGCGTAAAGACTTACATCCGACGTGTCCGTGAAAAGTATGAAGCAGTGGGGCGAGAGGCTAAGGACAAGGAAGCGCTGCGGCGGCGGGCAGTGGAGGACGGCCTTGTTGATCCTGACTAAAGTCTCTTCGGTAAGAGCAGAGATGTTCCTCATGGCATCGCCAACTTATTTTGCAGAATAGCTCCTCTAGACCCCCATCCCTTGCCCCGGAAAGGATGGCAGTGGCAAAGAAAAACTCCACGGAGCCGAAGACAATTTCTCGAACCAACATCGAACGGCTACTGACGCGTTCAGTGTCCATATTCTCGCTAGTCTTATATGGCCTTGCCCTTCCAGACCTTGTTGTACAGATACCTACGAGCGCCTTCGGATGGGACCTGGCTCTTATGGTGGGCATCCCGGCAACTATTCTCTGGACAGCACTAGTGCGGCATCAAGGTCGGCAGGTGCAGACGGCCGCAGGGATCTCGGCAGCGCTCATACTCGTCAGCTTTCTTTTATGGCACCTAGGACTGATTGGGCATGGCGGCCAAGTAGCGTCTCGGCCTTGGTCCTATGGGATTGCCGGTATCGGCATTGCACTGGCATGCATCGCCTCCAATGCGGGTTTTTCAGCTATATACGGTGCGGTGTTCTCAGCTCTTGTGTGCCTGGTACCGCTTACAACTGCCGGTAACGCCCGCGCGTGGTACGAATCAGCACAGGATGCCTTGCTGACAGCCGCCATGGCGGTGGTGATCATCAGTCCCATCACCACACTCCGCAAGGCGTCTGACGCTGCCGATCGCGCCGCTGAGGCTGCGATTCTGAAAACAGCTGGCGCTGCAAAAGCAGAGGCGCTGCGCACCGAGCGGACGCGTTTGGACGGGCTTACCCACGACACCGTAATGGCTACCCTGACTATCGCAGCCCGGGCAAAATCAACGGAAATGATTGACGCCGCAGCAAAAGCGGCCAAAGACTCTTTGGATCAGTTGGAATCGCTTCGCACGGGCAATGAGCAATCGTTCATAAGCACAGCTGAGCTCGTCGGGCGCCTCACAGGTGCCACCGCGGGCTACCCCACCAAGATCACATGTACGGATTTCAGCACGGGAGAGCCCCTGGCCCTCCCCCTGGTACCCAGCCGCGCATTGATTCAAGCAACGGCCGAAGCTGTAAGAAACAGCGCAATTCACGCCTACGGTGGCGGCAGCCAGGTCGAGGTCATTCTCGATCGCGACCCCCTCACAGGAGCCGCTCAAGCTGTCATTGAAATCACGGACGAGGGTCCTGGTTTCGACACTGATAAGGTCCCCGCCCAACGGCTGGGCCTGAGGGTATCCATCTTGAACAGAATGCGCGACGCAGACGGCACAGCCACTGTTACTTCGAAGCCCGGAACGGGCACAAGAGTGCAACTGACATGGAAGGAAAACCTTCGCGGGCATGAATGACGCAATCAGCCGCCCACTTATCCTGGCTATGGGCCTGGCATTTCCGGCGGCCCACATCCTGCTCGGTATCGCGAACCTCCACCGGGTCGTGGCCATTTGGCCCGCTTTAGTGGCGATGGGAGTCTGTTTGGCCCTAATGGTTCTCACGACTTGGCCGGCAGAGGACAGGGGAATGCCACGCCGGCACGCTGTCTTCGCGGTAATTGGTGTCCTAGTTATGGACGTCCTTGTCCAGAGCACCCTTCCCTTTGTCGACCACCCGGGTTACGCAGCTTGGCACTGTGGCGCTATTCAGATGCTGATGGTCACCGTCGCCATCCGAAAGCAAATAGTCGCAGCCTGGGTAGGAATTAGCATGTTTGCGGTCCTCGACTTCGGCGGCTCCCTGCTCCATGGGCTAACGCCTGTAGACGGATTGGCCATGATCCTGACACCGGTGATGTGGGTCGCCATTTCTCACGCGGTAAGTAAGGTCTTCGCTCGTTGTGATGTCCAGATCAGAGCCAATGAAGCCAGTCAGAGAACATCTTCTGCGCGGCTGGCGAAGGAGCACGCTAGTTGGGTCTCCCACAACGAGTGGGTGACGGAGCTCGAGCGAAAGGCCAAGCCTCTGCTGTCAAAAATTGCTGCCCGTGCAATTGAGGAGCGGGATAGAACGAGCTGCCTGCTATTACAGGACGAGCTAAGGGATCAGGTCCGAGGGAGAGCTTTGGCTACGGCGACAGTTTTGAGATCCGCCCGCGCCGCCCGTGCCCGAGGAGTAGCCGTAGAAATTTGCGATGACCGGGAGACAGACCTTCCCCCGGCCGTACTCCTTGAAGCATCGACGCAACTCATCACCGTCTTAGACAGAGCCGCAGGGGGACTGATCACAGCCAGAGCCCTTCCGCCGGGAAATGACGTTGCAGTCACCATCTTTGCTTCAGATGACGCACTGCCCGATCAAGAGTTTTACGTCGAGATTCGCGAGACGGGGAGCAGCACATCGATCTGTCCAAAATGACCTTTGGAGCACGGGCCGGCAGGCGCCTGCTCAATAAGGACACTCTGTCAGATTGGCATCTTAGGCTCCTTGGCCTAAGAATCCATTAGCGGACCCTATTCTGACAGTGCTGGCGGGGCGGTCTGACGTCAGGTTGGCGTGTACTTCAACCTTAGATGTGCGGCAGTTCTTCAGCCCTTAGGGCGATCTTAGGAAGCGGATGGATCACGTCTCCGCGCCCCCTGATGGAGCACTCGGAAGACGGCAGCTCAGGCAGCGGTAGGGACAGGCAACGGGTGCACCGTCATTGAGCACCTGAGCTTGGGCGACACAGAGGCAGAAGTGCAGTAGTTGTTCATGCTTCGGCTAGTTCTTTCGTGTTCGAGGTGATCCACTTCTTGGGTGGTGCGACATAGCCGCTAAACGCGTTGAGGATGGGCTCGATTTCCTTTTCGAAGATCAACATCTGGGCGTATTCGGGTTTCATGAAGCCTTCGTCGACCATGCGGTTGGCGAAGTCGCGGAGCGGACTGTAGAAATCGCGCGTATTCAGGAATGCGCATGGCTTCTGATGAAAACCCAACTGCGCCCACGTCCATTGCTCGGCGATCTCCTCCAGGGTGCCGGCCCCGCCCGGAAGGGCAAGAAAGGCATCCGAAAGTTCAGCCATGACGGCTTTGCGCTCATGAATAGTCTCCACCACGTGCATCTCGGACAGATCATTGTGGCCGATCTCGCCCTCAATGAGAGCACGAGGCATAACACCGACCACGCGCCCGCCTGCCTTGAGGGCCGCATCGGCAATGGCGCCCATCAGCCCGCCCGTTCCCCCGCCATAGACGATCGTCACGTCATTCTCAACAAGTTTGCGGGCTACTTCCCGTGCAACGTTGAGGTACTCCGGGTCGGCTCCGGCGGAGGAACCGCAAAAGATGGCTATGCTTCGAGCAATTTTAGGGCTGGAGCTCATTTGCCAGTCACTTTCTAAAGGGATCTATTGTCCGCGTCGAGTCTCCTGTCCGGTGCCGTAGGGAGAGCATTCGCCTGCGAGTAGTGTAGGTACGATGATGACCGCCAGCAAGAGAACCAATGGGAGCGTAAGTGACCAGGTGGCATCGGTCAGGTTGGGGCGGGACTAAAGCTGACGGTCAACGCCAGGGCCGCCGCGTTATTCACATCTGCCTCTACTGGTCTGCTGGTGAGCGTAGGTCCGACAGGGACCGCCGTTGGCGGCCGTCCGTGTCGAAATTGCCAGGCTGGAGCCATGCCCGGAATGCCTTTCCGATCTCAGGCCTTCCGAGTCAATGATGGAATACCAGGCAGTATCCCTGCTGTGCCCTTTGTAGACCACAGCCTGCCGAAAAATACCCTCGAAGGTGAAGCCGAGCCGTTGTGCCGCCCTTCGCGAAGGGGCGTTGAGACTGTCACATTTCCACTCGTTGCGCCGGTAGCCGAGCCCCTCGAAGACGTAGGACATTAACAGAAACTGTGCCTCGGTGGCCAGTGGGGTCTGCTTAAGCCGCGGCGAGAACGCTACGTAACCAACTTCAACGACGCCGTTTGTCCGATCCTGCCGCATCAGCGCTAGCGTACCCACTGCCTTGCCGCTGTTGAGGTCGACAACGGCGAAGTGCATCGGATCGTCCGCCTGGGTCATAGTCGCTACATACGTTCGGTAGTCCTCTCGATGACCGAACGGGCCCGCGGGCATGTATGTCCAGTCCCCGCCATCAGCAGCAAGAGAGTAGGCCGCGTACAGGTCGTCCGCGTGGCGGTCAGCACTGAGTGGCTCCACGCGGCAGAATCTTCCTTCGAGAGTCACCGGTGCGGGTGCCGGACGAGCGGTCCAGCCGGGCACCGGCTGGCCGATGGGCTGGGCATCTTCGTTCATTCGGGTAAACATCGTTTTCTCTCGATCAGAGGACCGTGTTTACTGACACCGCCCCTTTTGCGTCCCGGTTTTAGTTGTGCAGAAGGTGCCGCCCGCATGGTGCCTGCAGGCTGGGCACTCGCCCTGAGCGGATGCTTATGGTGCGATAGGGCGCCTCGTGCTCGGCGACGATCAGCACGGGCGGGGACGGAAGGCCACGGAGGCCCGAATCTCGTCTACACTTCGGACTGGATAACTCCCGCATGGGAAGCTGCTGCACGCCTAAACGGACAAGCTCACCTGATGACACGGTTCCTCCCGCACAGTAGGGCCATAACGGACAAAACGAGCATTAGCATTGCGGTGATGGTCAGCGGGAGGGCCCAGCCGCCGCTGAGATCGCGGAGGGCACCGAATGCCACCGGCCCGGCGGCGGCGATCGCGTAGCCCACTGTCTGGGCCATTCCCGAAAGCGAGGCGGCCTGTTGGTGGTTTCCGGTGCGAAGACTGAACAGCGACAGCGCAATCACAATGAGACTCCCGCTGCCCAAGGCTCCGACCACCACCCACAATAGTGTGAGTTGCGGTGCAAGGCAGAGCCCGGCATACGCGCAGAACGCGAGCATGCTGCTGCCAAAGGCGATCGGCCGCTGATCGGACGTATGGTGCAGCACCGTCCCCGCGGCCAGGCTTGCCAGCACGCCAACCAGCAGGAACACCGAGGTGTGCAGGCCGGAGGTGGCCGCGGGTATCCCCAGTTCTTGCTCGATGCTGGGTAGCCAGGCGACCATGACGTAGAACCCCAACGACTGCAGCCCCATGAAGAGCGCGACCTGCCAGCCCAGCGCGGATCTCCACGGGGAGCGAAGCTCAATGGTCTGGCCTTGGACCTTCGCCGCGATCGGATTCGGGGACAACAGCTTCGGGAGCAGAATGGCCAGCGCGATCAGCGCCAACCCCGCCCAGATCCCCAGTCCTAACCGCCACCCGTACGTGCTGGCCTGGGCAATAGGAACGACGACGGCGGCACCGGACGCGGCGACGGCACCCTGGACGGCAGTGTAAATTCCGGTCACCTGGCTGACCCGCGCAGGGACGTCCCGCTTAACCAGCGAGGGCAGCAATACATTCAGGAAGGCGATGCCAGTACCGATCAGCACGGTACCGATCCAAACCGCGGCTTCCACCCCAAAGGAGCGGCCGATGATTCCTACCGAAAGCAGCAGCAGCGATACCCCCAACGCACGATCCAGGCCCATCCGGCGCGCCAGAGCCGGGGCGACAGGGGAGAAAACGGCAAAAGAAATCAACGGCAGCCCGGTCAGCAGGCCTGCGGTGCTGCCTGACCACGCGAATTCGGCGCCGATATCGGAAAGCACCGGACCCACGATCACAAAGGCTACCCGCAGGTTCACGGCGATGAGCAGGATGCCGAGGAAAGCGGCGCCAACCCGTGCCCTGCGTATTGTTACTACCCGTTCAGCCACCGGCACGCGCCCTACTCCTGCTCCCAAATTGTGTATCCACGCCTTCGCCTGTAATTGGGGCCGACCTTATTGTGGCACGACCCTTGCATCGGACTCCCGCCCGTGCCCGCCTAGCTGGCCGAGAGAGAGGAACTCGACAGCGACACAGGTCATCAGGACGAGGACCAGGCCTCCGGTGCCGAAGCTACCCCAGTACCCGTGGGAAGCGAAGTATTGGAGGACTTCCTGCCCGGTTGTGAAGCCGGAGCCGATGAGGAAGGCAACGATTGTCCCGGCGTACGTGAGAATGCGCCAAAGGCTCGTCGTCTCGACGGTGTCCGGGTGTGGCCTTGCCAGGAATGTTTGTGTCATGGGTGGGCGTCTCCTCCCGGATGGGTAGGCGGCGGACGGTGGCATCGTCCTCGTCGACTTTATAACCCGGCTTGCCCGGTCGGGGTCGAGCAGCCGATGTGAACCAGGAGCCATTGGCCGTTGATCAGCAGGCCGGTGGGAAGGGAGGCGAGCAGCGCCTGGTCCCGCCCGAGATCTCAGGCCGCGGACTGAGATCTGCGGTCAAGGCCGCCGCGGCCAGGTCTCTTCCACGCGATGGAGGGTCAGACCGAAGAGGTTGGCGGTCTCCTTCCGATCCGCAGTGGACTGGCAGTCCCTCAGCATCACGTCAACCAAGGGGCCCGGCAGTGAGGGCACCACCTTACCCAGGAGACGGGCGACACCGGCCGGCAAGTGCCGGATCCGGACACCAGGAGTATTGATGTGCGCCACGAACTCATCGACGGTCAGCGACTGCGGACCGGTCAGCTCGAAAGTCCCGGTCGGGGTTGCCGGGTCCAGGGCCGCCCGGGTCAGGGCCTCGGGCCACGTCCTCGCGGCTGATCCAGGCATAACGCTGGGTACCCGGCCCCAACACCGACACCGCCTTCCCCGCCCGGGAAAGCATGGCGGCCACTGTCGGGCCGGGCTCTTCCGGCGGACCGTAAATGTGGGCGGCGCGGAAAATTACCACGGGGACGTCCAAGGCCCGCAACATCTCCTCGGCCTGTCCCTTGGCCCGCAGGTACGGGTTGCCCGAGGCGGGGTCGGCGTCGAGATAGGACAGGAACACCACCCGACGGGCCCCGGACCCCTCCAACGCTGCGACGGTCGCGGCGACCGTGTCGAGGTTCGCCCCCTCATAGGTGTTGGGACGCTTCGGCCGCAGCGTCCCGGCCAAGTGAACCACGGCAGAAGCATCCCGGAAAGGCCACCATCAGGTCATCCAGCCGGCCCAGCGCCCGGACCTCGTTGGGCAGAACGGTAAGCCGTTGCTGCAACGCCCTGCCCATCTGTCCACTGGAACCGGTGATCGCCACAGGCCCACTGAACCATCCTTGGATACTCATGCTGCCCCCTGCCGATCACGCCACGGTCCCAACACCTGCGCCTCTATGGTAGGGCGGGAAACCTTTCTTGCTGCTGCCATAGAGCCTCGTTCAAGGACCGTGCCTGGACGCTTTGGACGTGGGGCACCCGGTACTCCTCGCCGACGTGTCCACCGAGACGAACTGGCCCGAATACAGCATTTGACCCTGAGTTCCTCCGCAAGCCAGACCGTGGGCAAAGCGATTTCTGGGAAACGACGTGACCGTTAGGTAGATCTTTGGTTGGAGCGAGCAGCTGCCAGTCAGTCTGGGTAGACCTGCCGGTCTCGTACATATGAATCTGTGTACCCTCGTCTTGTTCACCGGAACGGTTCGGACCGCATGACGGGCGCCGCTCCGCCGACGCCGGTCACGCTCGTGTCGTCAGCTCTTAGTGCGACCAACCTGGTCGTACGCGTTCTGCATCTGCTGCGCGACGGTTGCAGGCTGCAGGCCTGTGTCCTCTCTAATGAGCCCTAAGTTGTCGCGGAAGGATTCGGGGCTCAGTTCTGGATCGAAGAATCCCGCGGTCTCCTTTAAGATCCAGCGCGACGCACGGCCACCACCCAGCGAGAAGAACTCGCCTGAGACGGTATTGTCCTCGTGTGCGAGGTACAGCGCGCCGGCCGAGACGAACTCCGGGGCGAGTTTGCGGTAGATCGCTTCGCGCTCGTCCTCAGGGAAGGTGTCGTCGACGAGACGGGACGCTGCCACGGGGACGAGCGCGTTGACGGTTATGTTGGTGTCCGTATCCTTGAGCTCTGCAGCCAGTCCGAGGGTGAGGCCCAAGAGTGCGGCCTTTGACCCGCCGTAGGCAATGACCCCGGGAAAACCGGTCAGCCCCGCAGATGACGTGTTCACGATGCGGCCGTAGCCCGCCGAGCGCATGTGGGGAAGTGCTGCAAGACTCATGTACAACGTACCAAAGTAGCTCACCTCCATCGTGCGCCGGAAGTCTTCCTCGGGGGTCTCTTCGAAGGCCTTGCTGACGACAATGCCGGCGTTGTTGATCACGGCGTCGACCTTGCCGAACTCGTCAATGGCGAGCTGCACGATACTTTCTGCGCCTTCACGAGTGGCGACCGACGCGGTATTCGCGACGGCGCTTCCTCCAGCCTTCCTAATCTCCTCGACTACTTCAGCCGCAGGGCCTTCCGAGCTGCTGGTGCCATCGGGCGCAGCGCCAAGATCGTTGACGACGACATGCGCGCCTCGCGAGCCGAGCATCCGGGCGTGCGCCCGTCCGATTCCGCGGCCACCGCCGGTAACAATGACGACTCGGTCGTCAAATCGCATTTCAGACATTTAGGTGAGTCCTTCCAAGTAGTGATTATTGCTAAGAGATGTGCGGTGGTCGGCGTTCATGTACGACGTGGGGACGACGCGGTTGATCTTGGGATCACGGAGTGACTCGTGTCCTTCCTGGATCTCCCACTTCACCAGGTCCGAGATGACCCGTCCTCCCTGCTGTGACAGAGCCCCGAGGCCTGATGCCGATAACTGGGACCGGGACCGGGAACCTGATAGAGAACAAGCGGTGAACCTTCACTAGTGAGCTGCCATGCGCGCAGGAAAATTCTCCTTAGTACGTCTATTCGGCACCACGGTGTGCAGAACCGAGTCGGCAGCAGCCCCTGATAGGTGCTTTCTGTCGGCGCTTACAGCATAGTGGAACTCAGTACTAAAAAGGCGAGATGCCTGCAGCGTGATGCGAACCGGCAGCTGCGGCCATCTACATTGGAGGGATGACGGTAGTACGGGATGTGAAAGGACCTGGTCGACCGCCGGCGGCGACCAGGGAAGCGGTTGAGCACATCGCATTGGCGTTGATGCTTCGCGACGGATACGGCGCGGTGAGCGTCGAGACGATCGCCAACGCGGCTGGTATCGGCCGTACGACCTTCTTCCGGTATTTCGGGTCCAAGTCCGGGGTGGTGTGGGCTCCGTTCGATGTCACGATCGCGGAGCTGCGCTCTAAGATCAAATCCTCGGATGTGGACGGCGACGTTCTGGACGCCATCAGGGCAGCTATCATCTACTCGACCCGGTCAGCCTTGTACTCGAGCGAGGTGTGGCTCGAACGCTTTAAGTTGTTAGACAACAATCCCTCGCTCCGCGCTGAGGCCTACGAGCACTGGGAGAGATGGAAGCGGGTCATCGCCGAGAGCATCGCTAGGAATCAGGGAATTGAATCACGCACTGTGGTTCCGATGGCGATCGCCGGAGCTTGCCAGGGAGTACTTGTCACCGAGTTTCGTCATCCCCAGAATTGTGACGTCGACCGTGAGGCGGTACTTGGTCGTCTGGACATGAGCCTACGCGAGATATGCGGAGCGCTACGACAGCTGCTCCATGCACCCCGGCGAAGCTTAGCCGTATCCCTTGAGAAGTTGTGACGGAGGAGTTTCTCACTGCCGGTGAGCATCAAACGCGGTCGAGAGACAGTGGACTCTTCGTTGATGGGAGTGCGCCGTCTCACGTCTCGGTACTGCTTCTCTGTCTCCGATGTCGTCCAATAGCGGCCAGAACCGTGAAGCTCGCAGGCCAAGGCGGGGGGCCCTCTCTCCTGTTTCAACTCGTCATACTCAAGAGCCGATAATGGAGATTATGTGAACCTAAATCGGTTGATGTTGCATCAGATGCAATATCCAGCTGCTTCAAAGACGCTATTGACGAAAAGCATGCATCGTCCGAAACCACTGACACCATTGGATTGGCTGTCTAAGCTTTGGACATGACACCCTCGCCCGGCCCGGCCTCCGAAGCTGTGAATCAAATCGACTGGTCGTTGTTGTTCACCATCGCAGGCGTGATCGTTGCCATCGTTGCCATCTTCTTCGGAGTGTGGGCAGCCCGTCGGTGGGGAACTAGGCGTAACCTGCTTCAGATTGACTATCGGATTCGCCCCTTGAAGCCCTTCAGCCTTATGACCGACAAGGGCGTGGAGGTCGTTCCGCCAAATCCCCCTATTCAATTCGACGTTGAACTGAAACTCACGAATCTAGGGCCGCAGGACATTCTGCCTGAACACTTTGGTGGCCAAGAGCTACGGTTTAGCGTTTCGCCCGCAAGGCTCATTTCCGACAGAACAATGAGCAACTTGAAATCAGGCGTCCTCGTGCTGGATACAACGGACGCGAAACTGTACCCACTGAGAATTGCAGTCGGACAAAGCTTGTTCTACATGATTCGCACAGCCGATGCTCGCCCGGATCTGTGGGTTGACACGCCTCTCGCAAACGTGAAGGTGCGTCGAAGTCGCCATCGCGATCAGGACGCCTCCCCGATGGGCACCTTCACGTTCCCCGGAGCCAACAGATGGTTGGGCTCCCGCGTTTCGGAGTTCTAAGTAGCAGATCGACGCAACATCAGCCGCCGACATTCCTTGGATCGTTGCGGTAGCTGTTCTTCTCGGAAATCTGGTTGTTCTCGCATGAGTTGAGCGCAGAGGACCTAGACATTCTCGCTGCGGCAATTGACGAAACAGACACCTGAGCCGGCCCAATGGCTTTAGACAGATGCTGCCGAGGCTCCAGTCAGACCAACTTTTGTTGGGGTTGGGTCTGGCTCGGAGGTGGTTACTTTCGACCTGATCCGTAACACGCAGATCAGCCTGCTGACACCCGAATGCAACATGATCTGGGTGTTCGTGGATCGATGGCGCTTACACATCGCGCCTGAACTGCACCTCCACACCATCGGCACGTTGGTGAGCAACTCAAGAAGATCGAGACCCAGCTCGATGACGCGGTAGCCGCAGCCGGGACGGCATCTCCTAGGAAATCGGCAGGGCATTCGGAATCACTCGTCAAGGCGTGCAGAAGCGCTGGTATATAGCAGGTGCCGGGCAGAAGCGAATCCTTCGCCGGCGGGAGAGTGCTGCTTCACTCCATGTGAGCGTTGGGTGCAGGCTCGTCCCCGATTTCCGGGTCTTTGATACCAGGCACGCCCCACGGTCGAAATGGCGGTTGTTCCTCTGCCTGGCCTTTTTCATCCCGCTGGACCCAGATCCGGAATGGCGTATCGTCTATCGGCGCGAGCTTTACCTTCAGGCCGGCACCCTCTCCGCTCTCCAGCAACTTCCATATTCGCTCGCCGTCTATGGCTTTGACACGGGGGTGGTAGACAAATCCCGGGCCCAGGTTGTATTTGTGACCGAGAATCTCCAGGGCAGTGGTCGGTTGGGTCGCGAACACAGTGCTTCCTTCAAGCAGCAGCGGTTTCAAGCCGTCGTCTATTTCTCCATTCAGAGTCATGGACATCGCTTGTCCAAGAGGCATGACGGTTTGGTATCCCTCAAGGAATAGCCGGGCTATCCTGATGCCGATGCGCTCGATGTGTGTGGTTTCGTGGGGAACGGAGAAAGAGACATTGTGCAGCGCTTGCTCAATGACGTAAAGGTCCTCCACTAACTGTCTAGTCCAGTCATCGGTGGACGGCGGGGCATCTTGAACATCGTGTACACCGATTGTCGCCAGACGCCCGCCAGCGGCGTACAACTCGACCTTGCACCCAGAGCGGAAGCTGTCCAGCAATGAGATAGCTCCATGAACATCCCGCACAGAAGCGCCGCTCGGAGAAAAGCTGAGCTTACATTCCGGTGTATCCCCCACGCCGTTCCGAGGTAGCTTGAATGTCATCGTGAGCACATGCATGAGCTCGCACAGAAGCTGCGCTCCACGGGGGCCGTGAGCCGCTCGAAGTATGCGTCCTTCGTATCGCCCCTTAGTGAAGCCAAAGTTGTCGACAATATTCATGGTCAGTGGCTTGTTCTGAGATTTTTCGAGGGCAGCTGGTGACAGGCGCACTCTTTCCAGCGTCATTTGCGGCATGGGGGCCACCCATGCAGGCCCAGTTCGGGTTAGTGAGGCCGCATCTCCAGGCAAGTCAAGGGCTTGCAGGAGGCCGTAGCCCAGTTGCTCCTTCAGTTGCTCAACTACGGCGCTGTGCTCTGGTCCGAAATTAAAGTTCAGTTGGGTATGAATCGGCTCCTTCTCCATGGCATCGGGATGTTTGGGTACGTAGTCCTCGAAGACAACACCGCCTTCTTTGGTGATTGTCGTGTCCCAATACTTGCTTCGGGTGTCGGCGAGTGACATAAGGTCTTCCACCCGCTCCGTTAGGTCCGTGTTACCCACCAAGCCGGCCTTCTCTTGGTTGATCTGTCGAAGTACATCGACGAGCTCATCTCGAAGGAAGGCACGTTCGACTTCTGGGTAGTCAGTCAGCGCCGCGGCCAGCTTTTCCTGTCCCCAGATGTCAACCTCCACCGCCTTGTCGGCCGCAAGTCCGAGAACGAAGTCTCGCTCGTTCTTATGCGGATCAGGAGGCATCACGAGAATCCACTCGCTGGGCGTGTGATTCTTCCACGCTGCTTTGAACGACTTCTCAACCTGAGGGCGGCGCACCTTTCGGAACTCGCCGGTGAAGCCCTCAGGAAAGTACTTCAGCTGGAAAATTTTGGTGACACGGTTTCCCAGCCACACAGCCACATCAATACCGCCATCGCCGCCGGCGCCGCGAAGGACTTCGGCCCGGTGGGGCTTCTTGTCGTACATCTTGAGCAGCAGAACTTCTACAAGTTGGTTGAAATCAACCTCATTGATTTTGGACCAGTTAATCCTGCCTTGGCTAAGTCCCCTGAGCGCCACGTTTGCCTCCATTCAAAGTAAGTCTGCCGCCGTCCCCGCTCCATTGGGCTTACGGACGGCTTGCTGCTTGACAGCGTCTCTTCCTTTCGAGTCGCCTTGACCTCATCTGCCCACCGTGCCTCTAGAGGGGCTGCGGGGCTCTGCTTCCGTGAGCACCTCACTACATGCATGTGCTACACGTCCGCCATTTGCCACGAGGGACGTCACCGACGCAGCCGCCAATATCCCGTATCGAAGCATGGTGCCCTCCTTCTGCCAGCTGGACTTCCCTTCAGGTCAGTTCCGCCACTGAAATTGCCCAACCGCCCCACCAAATCATCGTTAGTCTTCTCCTTGGCGAGCGATAAAGCCCGCCATCCCGGGAACCGTGAACTGGATAGAACCGTATTCGGGCGCATACACGACACCTTTGGCGATGAGCCGGGAACGGATGACCGCAAGCTTGGTTGTTGACTTACCCAGACGATCTGCGATTTCTCCCGTGGAGGACGGACTGTCGCCGTCCTGCGCCATGGCTCGGAGGTAAAGGCGTTCTGCGTTGGTGGCCCGCTGCCACCTTGCTTCGAAGAAGCCGTGGTCCAGGTCGCTGGTGCCAAGGCGTACTGCCATTTGGGCGTCCTCTGCGCTGATGATCTTCCCCGATGCCGCTTCCCACACTGACCGCCCATAGACCTGGAGGAAGAAGGGGTAACCGTTCGCGGCCGACAGCAGCAGTGACAGCGCGTCGGGCGCCAGCGAGGCGCCAAGCCTGCTGATGGGCAAGGCGAGGGCTTCTGAAGCGGCTTCTTCGTTGACCTGGCCGATAGTTCGGTAGAGAAACAGCCTCTCTCCGTACGTTCTGGCTTCAGAAATCTTGCCTGGGAGGTTGGGCAGGCCCGCTCCGATGATGTAGAAGGGCCAGCCGCGCTGCCCCGCTAGGTGCTGGACGGACAGCAGCACGGTCAGCAGCTCCTCATCCAGGTCCTGCATTTCGTCAATGAACAGGCCAAACCCGGCCCTGGCTTTCCGCATGGCCAGCGAAACGTCCTCGACGAGCTCTTCGAGGTCAATATCTAGGTTGCCCGAGTCGGCCCGCCCTTGTTGTTTGGTGGTCACGGATGCCGAAACACCTGCTACTCCCAGACTGGCAGAGATGTTGCCGATGCTGGCCATGGCGTTCTGCAGGAAAGTCCAAGCCGGCTTTCCCCGAAGCCTTCTGGCACCCAATTCCAATTCACGCGCGAGCTTTGCTCGGGTGGCCTTTTTGCCGGCCTCGCCTGGCTGGGCCTCAAGTTGGAGGACCAGCCAGTCGTTGCGACGGGCGTGCTCCGCAAACACGTTGAGCAGGACGGTCTTGCCGACCCCGCGAAGGCCGGAAAGTACCATGCCCCGGTCCCCTACCGTGTTGGACTTCGACCGGGCAACCAATAAATCGAAGGCATCAATCTCGCCATCACGGCCTACCAGCTCAGGTGGGCGGACACCAGAGCCAGGGTTGAAGGGGTTCAGTGCAGGATCCATTCACCCGATGATAGCGAGTTCTAACGACTTATAACAATGGCTGTTATAAGGGGCTATAACTCGTTAGCATGTAGCCACCGGACGGCGGAGCGGCGATAGCAGCTCACAATAGCGACCGTCAGCGAAGCCTCGTGGATGTCGATGTAGGGACTATCCTGCCAGTTCCAGCGTTTGGGACTGACCTATGTCCGGGCTGGCTGCGCGTTCGCTGTGCAATCGCCGGTAAGCGGCGCACGTGGCCGACGTGCTGCCGGCTTGTTTGGCGCGCCGTTCAGTGATTTGAGTGGCTGTTGCAGGCTGCCCGACAGCAACGGAGGGGGCATCAAGTAAGCTATCAGAAAGGCGTTTACTTGAAGCTTCAACTTACCTTCTTACATACCTACATTATCGGCGTTTCAAAACAGGCGGGGGAGTGTCTGTAAAAGGGGTTGTTTCGGGCCATCGTTCGTGGCATTGTTGCCCACATTCCGAGAATTCAGAACTGTTCGGCCTGCGCCGGGTTCGGCGGGGGTTGTCCAGGAAGGCAGGGTCAAAAGGCACAACGGAACCGTCATTTCAGCCACCCATGCGGAGTGTTTGGCGTGGTCAGGATCTGACGGGTCGGCCAAAGCATCCTGATCTCTTCGGAATCGGGAAAACGTCCGGAGTCTTCCAACGGGCCACGCCGCGCGCCATAAGCGGCGCCAACGGGTGATCTGGTCGTAGCCGGAGGCCTTCGTTGGCCCGCCCAACCGTTCATCATATTTTTTGTTGAAGCCCTCCAAAATTCAGCAGTCAAGGGCTTACTAAAGTCTGCTGCAGGAACATTCCAGCAGACGTAAGGATCTATCAATGACGATTCAGGGAAACCTTCCCGCCCCCGAGAACTCCGGAACAACTCCCGGCTCGGGCATGCCAAACAGTCTCATTTTCAGTCAGCCTGCTGAGGTACGTCGTTCCCCCGGACGCACCATGCTGTTGCCGCGTGACCTTGGGCTGATTGCCTTGTTTGCTGCGCTCATTGCAACCTTGGGTTTTGTCGCGGTTCCAGTTGCAGGTCTGGCGGTACCGATCGTCCTGCAGAACTTGGGTGTGTTTCTGGCTGGTGCCATTCTTGGGGCGCGGCGGGGGACGCTGGCCATCGTCGCCTTCTTGGTTTTGGTTGCGGCCGGTCTCCCGCTGCTGTCAGGAGGTCGCGGAGGTGTCGGTGTGTTTATGACGCCATCGCTGGGTTATTTCCTGGGATGGGTCGCAGGCGCTTTCGTCATCGGCTTTTTGACGGAAAGGATCCGTGCCGGGAAACGGTATTTTCCGAGGGTTTTGGTCGCCGTGCTGCTCGGTGGCGTACTGGTCATTGACCTGCTGGGAGCGCTTGTTTCGCCCTTGTTTACAGGCTTGGAACTCGGGGTCACTCTGATTAGCTCGGCGGTGTTCCTTCCAGGTGACATCCTGAAAGCAGTGCTGGCCGCGCTGGTGGCAGCTGCAGTTCACCGCGCCTATCCGGTTCCGGCCGTAGGTATCCGGCGAGGCGAAAGCGGAGCCTAGGGCCCGCAAATAGCACTTGAGAGGATCTGCGCCCTTGATTTCCCTGAAAGACGTCAGCCATGACTTCGACGGATTCGACGTGCTTAGGGAGGTAAGCCTTGACCTTCGCGAACATCGGATTGCCTTCATTGGCGCAAACGGGAGCGGCAAATCCACCCTGGCCCGCACCCTCAACGGCTTGCTGATCCCGCGGCGGGGATCGGTTCTGGTGGACGGTGTGGACACCCGCAAGAACGCTATCCAGGTGCGTCGCAGAGTGGGATTCATGTTCTCGGACGCCAATCACCAGATCATCATGCCCTCTGTTGCCGAGGACGTCGCCCTGGGGCTCCGGGGACAAAAGCTTTCTAAGCTGGAAAAGGCAGATATCGTGGCCGAAGTTCTGGACCGTTACGGGTTGTTGGAACTGTCCAGCCACTCAGCTCACCTCCTGTCCGGAGGACAGAAGCAAATGCTGGCCCTGGCCTCCGTCCTGGTCACCCAACCGGACATTTTGATTTGTGATGAACCAACCACCCTCCTTGATTTGCACAACGTACAGATCTTCCTCGACACCGTCGAAAACCTGAGCCAGCAGGTCATCCTGATGACCCATCACTTGGAAATCATTGAAGATTTCGACCGAGTCATCCTCATGGATCGGGGGCAGGTTCACTTCGATGGCTCACCCCAGGACGCCGTGGCCGCTTACCGACGTCTCATCGGCAATCGTGAAAAGGACCGCATCCGCCGATGATGGGCCTGTACGTCGACGGTGCTTCTGTGCTGCACCGAGCGCCCACCTCCGCCAAATTCCTACTGCTGTTCCTGATTCTCACCGCTGTTTTCCTCGTAGAGAATCTGCATGCGCTAGGAGCGATCCTGCTGTGCAGTCTGCTGGTCTACCCGGCCGCAGGAATTCGGCCTCCACTGGTGTGGGCGGCGGTGCGACCGGTGGTCCCCATCGTGGTGCTAACGGTCGCAGCCCAAATTCTTTTCCATAGTCTGCAGCGCGGGGCAACGTTCGGCATCCGCCTACTTATTGCCATTCTGCTGGCAAGCCTGCTCACATACACCACCCGCAGCAGCGACATGCTCGAATTTTTCGGCAAAATGCTTGGACCGCTGCGATACATCGGCATAAGCCCTTGGCGGGCCAGCCTAGTCCTGTCGCTGACGGTACGCGCGATTCCACTTCTGTCATCGTCTGTCACCACGGCGCGGGAGGCGTTTCTGGCCCGCGGCCAAAAGGCTTACAGCTATGAAATCGTGGTTCCCGTTATCGTCGGGCTCATCCAGACTGCTGAAGCCATCGGCGATGCCATATCGGCCCGAGGCCTCGAAGCCGACACTTACGAGAGCGAAACACTGGACGAGGTGTCAAAATAAAGGTGCGCGTGACTGCTGCAAGCCTCGTTGAACTCCGATGAGCACGACGGGCAGCGGGTGCTTGAACGGTACTCAGCAATGCTCAGCTCTGTCCGGCAGACCCCGCAGAGAATCGCCCGCTCCTGCCATTGATCCTCCGGCCACAGCCTAACCGGGTGGTCCGAACATTCTTCATGACACCGGAAGCAGGGATAGTAATTCCCGCAGCAGTTGAACTTAACGGCGATGATGTCTTTGCGGGTCCGGTAGTGGACGCAGCGCGTCTGCTCGTCGACCGTTTTGCCATGAACCTCCATAAAGTCCTTCCAGTCGTGTGAGGGCGCACAAAGTTTACATGCACCGGCTTTTGACGAATGCCCGGGCGGATGGAACCTGCGCCCATCTTAGTTTCATCGATGCCCTCCTGGACATTGCAGCCCAGGTCCGTGGCCCTTGCCCTCGCCGAGAGCGAAATGGGACCGGCTGCGCTGAGCGCAGCCGGTCCTTCGAAAAGTGGCCGTTCGATGCGCGTGGCTCAGTCCGCTGCGGAGGCGAGCGGAGTGCACGTTGCCACCTCCTGCCCGCGTGGTGACGATCAGATGAGTTCCGGGCGACGCATGCTCTCCGCCCCGCCATCGATGAAGATGATTTGCCCGGTGACGTGGGTGTTTTCCGCGCTGGCAAGCCAGGCAAGGAGCGCAGCGGGGGCGGCAGGCGGTGCTGCTGGTCCGTTCAGAGGCGACGGCACTCCCGCCTCGAGCGAAGCACGGCCCTCAGGCGTCTGCAACACCTCTGCCGTCATGGGCGTTGCGATGATACCGGGAGCGACGACGTTCAGTGCAATTCCGGCACCTGCCCATTCGGGGTCTTTGGCGTGGGTGCGCACCCAATGGGCGATGGCCTTCTTGGACGCGATGTAGGCGGCACTCCCGCCCATAGTATTTTTCACGGCACCGAGGCGTTCCGTCTCGGCAAAAGCTCCTGGCTCGTCATCAGCGAGGAGGAGTTCGTAGAGGCTTTCTTCAACCTCTTCGACAACGGCGAACGATGCCACGACCACCGCCCGCGGAGCATCCGAGCCGGAGAGGAAGGGACGGAGCCCTTCCAGTGTGGCCTTGGCGCCGAAGTAGTTCACTGCGACCGTGACAGAGCTGGCCGCACCGAGTCCAGCTACGGCAATGATGCCGTCGATCTTCCCGCCGGATCGTTCCTCGACCTCACGCACCATCGCGGTGCGCCCGTCGTCAGTGCTGAGATTCGCGATGACATCTGCGTCCTTGATGTCGACGCCGATGACGTTGTGTCCATCAGCTTGGAGTCGTTCTGCGGTGGCCTTGCCAATCCCGGATGCGGCTCCGGTGACCACATAGGTCCTATTCATTGTGTTTCCTCTTGTCTTCGTCGACGTCGGGGCGCAGTGAACGCGCGTTCTCCACCAGAACAGGCGGAGAAGACCAGGAGTCAGTCTATTTCAACGACTCGGGGCTAAATCGCCACCTTCTATTCTCAACGTTGCCACTAGCGTGAGGCTCCAAGTCTTCAGGGGAGGACACATCGCGAATTGGGGAACTATCTGAGAAGAGGGGCGTCCCGGCGCAATGCTTCGCTACGCCCACCGAGAAGCCTCTGTGAGTCCAAAAGCCACCATGGCAGCCCCCGGGAGCCTCCTCCCACCCCACCACAAGAGCAGCGCCAGCGGGTGGAGCCACAGCGAACGCGAGCAGCAACGGCAGAAGGAGGCCATCGCACTCATCTTCGGCAGGAATCGCGAGACCGCGACGTGTACGGGCCCTTGGCACCCGGACACAATAGGTGTTCCAGTTCCAAGGAATTGGGACACTGCCTTAGAACAGGCAGTGGGAGCAACCGCTCAGCTCGTCGGTTCCTTGGTACTCGATAGGGCACCAGAAGAGCCGTTAGAGCCGACCGAGTTGATCCTCTATGGTTTCGCGCACTGTCTCCAGCGCACGGGCATTGAATCCATCTGTAAGTATCGAGAGCCGGTGGAGCCTGACAGCAGAATCTTCAGCACAGCCGCAGGAGGTCGCTCCGGGGTGGACCACTCTTCCGCATGTCAGGCAGTCGGACCGATAGGCGCTCTCCGCCGTCTTGAGGGAATTGAAACCGGCCAGTGCAACCGAGAGGTTGACGTAGCGTTCGCTATACTGTAGGTTATGTGATCTACGTTATATCTTCGCCCTTCGCGCAGTAAGGGTGTCGCGCAGAACCCCAGGTCGGCATCATCTAGGAGGAGGACACGTGCACGTGAGAATTGAGACGCGGGCAGACGGGCGTAAGGTCTGCCCGTTCGACCATCACACGGCCGAGTATGGACAGAACTATCGGGAGATCAACAAGCAGCTCCGTGCCGAAGGGCCGGTGTGGACCGAGAACTATGGCGGGTTCTGGGTCGTCACTGATTACGATACGACCCAGGCAGTGATGCTGGACCCCGAGACCTTCACCATGAACCCCGTGGATGGCGCCAGCCAGTTCGGTCCCATGATCCCGCAGCCTGAGGGGATCCGGGAGATGGGCGAGACCCCGGGCATGTTCTTCTTCGTCGATGGGGAGCGCCATGATGCCCCGCGGGCCGCGTTGGCCAGGCCCTTCTCCAAGCGTCGTGTGGCGGCGAAGAGCGACATGATCATGTCACACGTAGACGGTGTGCTAGATCGGTTCTTGCCGAAAGGTGAGTTCGACATCGTCCACGACGTGAGCATGTCGATCGTGGCGGGAGTTGTCACCACGATGGTGGGACTTGAGCTGCAGGATCCGGCGGCGATCTTCCGCGCTTTAGTCGGCCCGACCGAGCTCACCCGTGACACCTCGGCGACCGGTGATTCCGACCATGTGGTGATGTCGTTGCCAGAGGCCCTCGAGTATGTAGACGAGGTCGTCCAGGCGCGAAAGAAGGACCCGCGTGACGACGTGATTTCGATTCTCCTGCAGGACGGACAGTTCTCAGACGCCGAGGTTCAAGGCATCGTCATGCAGATATTGATGGCCGCCTTGGAGAACCCGCAATCCCTAACGGCGCACACCATGCTCTATCTGGCGGCCCGGCCTGAGCTGCGGGAGCAGCTCCGCACCAACCCGGATCAAATTCCCGACTTCCTCGTGGAGGGAATGCGCAACTTCAACCCGGCCACGACGACGGCACGTACTGCTACACGCGACGTCGATCTCGCCGGAATTCGCATCAGCAAGGGCGATCGGCTCCTTCTGCACATAGCGGCGGCCAATGCCGATCCGGCCAAGTTCGACAACCCCGACGAGTTCGATCCCGAGCGGCGAGGGTATCAGCACCTCTCCTTCGGGGCCGGAGTCCACAACTGCCTCGGCTCCCATGTGGTCATGGCCGTGGTAGCGGCGACGGTGCAGCGACTGCTTGAGCGAGTCGAGGAGTACTCGTTTACTGAGGACGATGTGGCGCGGAATGTGGACAGGAGTAGCAACGACATGTTTGAGACCGCTCGGATGCGCATCGTTGCACTTCGTGAGCACGGCGCGCGACTAGTGGCGTCGTGACCAGCAGCAGTGCGGCTTTCAAGCCAGCGGCAGGTGAAGAGCTCGGTAGTGGGACGACGCGCCTGCTGTGAGTGCGGCTCCTGCATGGAGGGACGCCTGCAAAGAGTAGCCCCAAGGTGTGGCTGGGATGAGCGGGACGTCGAGACACGCGTCGCATCTTTGTTATTCCCCGACAGAGGGAATAACAATCTGGTTCAGACGGCCCTTGAGGGGCTCGATCTTGAGTAGAGGAAGGCAAGAATGACACATCTCGTTCAGCTCGATGTGCAGACCGGGACGTTGACGGCTGAGGTCAAAGAAGCAGAGTTTGATATGGTGGTGGAGAAACGGGCAGATCCCGCCGGAGACGTCGCCACAATCACGCTGAGAGAGGCGCATGGCGCGAACCTTCCCCCATGGCAGCCTGGCGCTCACATCGATGTGCTGGTCCCGGGTATTGGGCCTCGTCAGTACTCCCTGTGCGGAGATCCGTCGGATGGTCGACGATGGCGTATCGGGGTCCTCAACGAGCCAGAGGGGAACGGTGGGTCGCGGTACGTCCATGAGAATCTAGTGGACGGTTCGCCGATCCGAGTTCGGGGTCCTCGCAATCACTTTAGCCTGTTGCCCTCTGAGCACTACCTGTTCATCGCCGGGGGCATCGGGATCACGCCCATACTTCCTATGATCGCCGAAGCCGAGAAGGCAGGCGCGAACTGGCGTTTGATCTATGGAGGCCGACAATTGTCGTCGATGGCTTTCGTGGACGAGCTCGCGTCCTACGGGGACCGGGTCACGCTGTGGCCGCAAGACGAAAAGGGTCTAATCGATCTGGATGGTCTGCTCAGATCGCCCCAGGCCGACACCAAGGTCTACTGCTGCGGCCCAGGACCGCTCCTCGATGCGGTCGAGCAGCGGTGCGCCAGCTGGGCCGCCGGCAGCTTGCACCTCGAGCGGTTCACGGCGAAACCCCTCAAGGAGCCAGCCCGGGCAGAATCTTTCGAGGTCGAGCTTCGAAAGACCGGGATCACCCTCAACGTCCCGCCCGAGCGCAGCGTTCTCGAGATGGTAGAAGAAGCCGGCGTCCACGTCTTGTGGTCGTGTCGTGTTGGCACCTGCGGAACCTGCGAGACCCCTGTTCTGGAGGGGGCACCGGAGCATCGCGACTCGATCCTCGACGAGGACGAGCAAAGCGCGAATGATTGCATGATGATCTGCGTGTCACGCTGCCTGAGCGATCGACTGGTCTTGGACCTCTAGGTGCACTGACTGGCCAAGGGAGATCAGGTTTTCTCGCGACCGTTAAATAAAGTGAGTAGTGGTGCTCGCACACCTAAGTTTTTTGACCGGTCCACGCATTGCAGCAAGGAGCGATGACAGTTGACCACCTAGATGCACTGGAGGCGAACGCTTTGTCTCTGAGCCAAAAGCAGCGATCGATGGCCATTCATGACGATCCGTGCAAGAATGCGCTCCGCAAAAAGTATTGGCGCGCTACGCGCAGGCCAGGCAAAGTGGTCCTGAGATCATCCCGCCAACAGTCAGACTGAGAAGCGAGGACTGCAGGCGCGCAGAGGCAGACATGGACGCACGCACCCGCAGGGTGAGCAGGTCTTCGGCAAGACCATCTCTGCAGTCGATGGTTAAGAGCCTTGTCTGAGTCGTATCGCTTCAGGTGGTCTGGCATCCTGCGTGGCGAGAGCGGCGGTGAGATGCGCCGGGCACCTCCGCCCCTCGTCCTACTCGTACTTATAAAGGAGAGCAACACGTGAACATCGGAATCCTGGGAGTCGGTCACATCGGCACAACGTTGGCTACCAGGCTCAGCGGTGCCGGCCACACGGTCAAAGTCGCAAACTCGAAGGACCCCAAGACCGTCGACACCGCCGTCCTGGCCACGGGCGCACATGCTGTGTGGGCCGCCGAGGCGGCGGTCGACGTCGACGTGCTGATCCTCTCGGTCCCGTTCGATCGACTCCCGCTCATGGCACCGCTCGTGAGCGACCTCCCCTCCTCAACTGTCCTGATCGACACGTCGAACTACTACCCGTCGCGGGACGGCGGTGTGGAGGAGATCAACGGTGGGAAAGTCGAGAGCCTGTGGGCGGTCGAGCAGCTGGATCGCCCACTCGTCAAGGCGTGGAATGCGATCGGTTCGGACTCCCTCGCGCGCTTGCACCGGCCGAAGGGCGCCCCTGACCGGATCGCCATCCCCGTGGCGGGTGACTCGGACAGCGAGCGTGCTATCGCCATGGCTCTGGTCGAGGACACGGGGTTTGACGCCTACGACGCGGGCCCTCTCGCGGACTCATGGCGCCAGCAGCCCGGCACCCCCTGCTACTGCACGGACCTGACCCTCGCCGAGATGCCGGGAGCACTCGCCGCCGCCGAGGCCGATCGTTCACCGAAGCGCCGCGACATCGCGGTCGCGGCGATTATGGAACGCATCGGCGACGGCAGGACCAATCCGGGTGCCGATTACCTGGTGCGACTCAATCGCGCCCTGTACATGTGAGCGAGAGCCTGCCCGGGCCGGGCGTCTGAGCACCTCGTCGACGGCGCGCGCGAGATGCGCCCGTCGCCACCAACACGAAGAACGAAGTCATCACGTCGAAGCCCAGAGGGGCATGAAGGAGATGGAAGATCATGGGTCGTGTCAGCGGCAAAGTCGCACTTGTCTCGGGCGGAGCCCGTGGGATGGGTGCCGCATTCGCGCAACGTCTTGTCGAGGAAGGAGCCCAGGTCGTCATCGGCGACGTCCTCGACGCCGAGGGGGAGGCCACGGCGAGTGAGCTGGGCGCGAACGTGCGATTCATCCACCTCGACGTGACGAGGCCAGAGGACTGGGACGCTGCGGTTGATCTCGCCACGACCGATTTTGGCCGCCTCGACGTCCTGGTCAACAACGCCGGCATCGCGAACTTCGGCACCATCGACGAGTACACCGCGGAGCAGTGGCACCAGGTCATCGGGATCAACCTGACCGGCACCTTCTACGGCATCAAGGCGGCCATCCCTGCGCTCAAGGAATCGGGGATGGGGTCGATCGTGAATATCTCGTCCACGGCAGGACTCATGGGCATGGGGTCATTCGCCGGGTACACGGCCGCGAAGTTCGGGATGCGCGGGCTAACCAAGGCCACCGCTATCGATCTGGGCAAGTACAACATCCGGTCCAACTCGGTCCACCCCGGCAACATCCGCACTCCCATGACGGACGGGCACGACATCGATCAGAGTGGCATTCCGATCGCTCGACTGGGAGAGCCGCTGGAGCTTGCCAACTTGGTCCTGTTCCTGGCTAGCGACGAGTCCAGCTTCTGCACCGGAGCGGAGTTCATCGCCGACGGGGGGCAGCTCGCCGGCGAGTTCCCGCCCGGCAACGTCTAGACGGGGCGTCAGGTGGTCGCGGGCGTCTCAACGGAGCGACGACTGACAGTGTCTTCTCGTCCGGCACATCAGAGTTTTGTAGTCCAAGAAAGCACACCCGACGCCTGCGCTGATTGTAGTACTCGAGAAGTCCGGGTAACAGGCTTGGCGATTGGCTTCTGGGCTATAGGACTTGGAGTAAGGCCTATTCCTCTTGCAGGATGTGATTGAAGCGTTCGAATCTACCGTTGGTTTGAGGGCGGCCAGGTCTGGTGCGTTTGTGCTTGATCCCGAATTCGGTCAGGATAGGGGCAAAGGCGCGGGAGCGGTAGCAGGGCTGTTATCGGTCAGCACCCTCTGGATTTTGATGCCCCGGGCGGTAAACGCGGTGATGGCGTTGCGCATGAACGCCGACAAGGCTTCCTTTGTTTCGTCCGGCAGGATCTCGGAGTACACGAACCGGGAACGGTCATCCACTGCCTGATGCAGGAAGGTGCCTTCGGCGAGGTTCCGGGCCCGGGAGTTCGATTCGCCCTGGACGCGGTCGTGAACGCGGTCCTCCCGTTGGGGATGCTTCCGGTTTCTTGATGTCCACATGAATTATTTCGCCGGGCTAAACAAACATATTCGTACGGGCGTGCGCGGTCCCCCCTGGACGGGTCGGTGAAGCGCAGCGGGGGACACAGTTAGCGGGTCAGGATGCGTGGACCGCGGAGACGTTTACGTGCACGTAGTGCGAGATCCGGGCCGGGCCCCAGCCGGCCGTTCACGCGCAGTCCAAGCACGCGCCGCTCGGTGCGAATCCGGGTCCGGTGCGAGCAGGTCAGCGGTCGTCTCCTCGGTCCTCCAGCCCAGCCTCATCCAGCTCACGCTAGGTGGCGCGGTGGGACCAGCGCGCCACGATCGGTACAGAGACAGCGAATCTCTCCGCGGAACGCGCAAAGGCCAGCCATCAACCATGATGCATGGGGCCAGCTGCAGACGCCCCGCATGAGCCAAAAACGCGTTACGGGGGGACGCGAGGACCTCCTGGTTAGTGTTCGCCCTCGACAAGCACCGCACAACACCCGGAGGTCCTCTTATTGCGTCAAATCAATCCCCGCGTCATCAACCTGCCGGGACTCTACACCACGGCAGCGCAGCGTTCGGTGCAACAGCTGGGCGGTGTAGCTGGCACCGCTATCCTGGTCTCTGCCTACACGGCCGGATCGGGCGCGACGGGGTCCGGTCACTTGACCCTAGAGCAGGCGGTCTCGGTCTCTGAGGCTGCTTCCCGGCGGCGACATTGATCGCCGTAGCGTCACTCGCCGGCTCGCCCTTAGTCGGACGGGCGAGGCGCGCGTTTAGCCCCCACCCCGGGTAGCAGACCCGCTATCACTCCTTATCCATCCAGCCCTTCATGACCTCACCCGTGCTCGTCTCGGGTTTGGTGATCTTGCCGTACTTCTCAGACCACATACCGGTCAGGTCACCGTCCTTCGTGAGCGGCTTCCATGTGACCACAGTGGGCGAGGGGTACTCGAAGGGGATGGACCACAATGCGTACGGCACCTGCTTGATCGAATCGAGGTAGTAGTCGGCTCGCTCTGCGCCCAACTTCCAGGCCTCGTCCTTGGTGATCTCACCACGAGACACCTCCGGCGACAGCATCGAGAACTGCGCCTTCGTCTCGATCTTCCGCTTCGTCTCGATCCATTCCTGCTCGTGCCCGGGCTCGAAGAGTAGCTCCGCCTTGACGTCTTTTATGATGACTCGGCGTCCCGGGGGCTCGAACTCGTCGATGGCGACGGCCACTCGCGGGTCCCGAACGAGGTGGTCGTACCAGACCGACTTACCTCTCGACGCCACGAGGATGGCGGATCCGGTGTAACCGAACACCAACGGGACGACGTACGGCGACCCATCTTCGGTAATCGATGCCAATCGGGCAACAGAGTGTTCATTCAGGAACTGCTCGAGCTCTTCGTGGTCCAAGCGAGGCATGACGTGCTCCAATTCATTCGGCGTGCGCGGCGTGTGTAACTGAGGTCAACTGCGGTCGACCGTGCTCACCATCGAGCGATTTCGACTAGCGAGCGCTAAGTAGTCATATCACGCTAGCCTGTACATCGTGCCGCCGCAAGGGTTGACGCGCAGGGGCCTCAGATTTGCTGGCGAAGAGGTGTTCATTACATGTCCATGTGAGGTTTGTCACGATTGATTATTGACGTAGCGCTCGTTACATCCAATACTCGTACCAGTTCACAAACGTAACTCGACCGTTGGAGCCGGACCATATTCCCGTCGTAGGGCATGCAGTCGGCGCTTCAGAGAAGGAATATGCACATGACCTCGAACCGATCCCAACAGACGTTGCGTCGCCTGCTGCTCGGCGTGACACTGAGCTCCACGATCCTGGCCGCGTCCGCGTGCAGCTCAGCAGACTCGGGCAGCAGTGGCGGCGCGGGCGACCGTGAGCTCTCAACCAGCCAGCAAAAGTGCGTTGATGCAGCCGAGAAGTACTTCGAGGCGCGGGGCGGAGACCTGCCCAAGACTCTGCCCTCCGAGCTGACTCCGTTGAGCAAGACACCGGAGAAGGGTGTGACCATCACTCGCATCTCACCCGCCAACACGCCAATCTCGCTCGAGCTGAACAAAAAACTGATTGATGCCGCTTCAGCGGTTGGATGGGTCGGCAAGGGCCCGACCTACGACGGCTCGGTCGAAGATGCCAACCGCAAGGCACTGGACGCCATCAAGAGTTCGAAGGCCGGCGATGTGGTCGCCCACGACGGCATCCCGCCGTCCGTGCTGCAGGCACCGATCCAGGCCGCCAAGGACGCGGGAGAGCTGTTCATGCTCGGATCTATCACGGACGAGCCGCAGTCTCTGCCAGGCTTTAGTGCCACGTCGCTCGGCGGCACCTTCTGGGCGGGCATGGGGGAGCTGACCGCGTACTCCATCATGCGATCCACCAGTTGTGACGCGCACGTGGCAGCGATCAGCATCCCCTCCCCCGCACAGCAGGATCAGGCGAAGGCGATGAGTGCGACGCTAGAGAAGGAGTGCCCCGACTGCACCATCTCGTACACCGAGATCCCGCTCGGGGACATCGGTGCCCCGGCCGCGACGAACGCCGTCATCTCGAAGCTGCAGTCCGATCCGAAGATCAACTTCGCCTACTTCGTTATCGGCGACCTGACCGCAGGCATCGCTCCGGCACTGAAACAGGCTGGTCTTGATCCGCAGATCGGAGGAGCACTCCCGAACAAGACGAACGTGGCGTCGCTGAAGGCAGGTGCCGACGAGTTCTGGATCGGCCTTCCCACGGAGATGTCAGCCTGGGTCATCCTCGACACTGCGCTGCGGACCATCGACACCGGGAAGCCGGTCGTGGGTCAGTACAGCCCGCTGTCCGTGCTGACTCCCGACAACATCGGCGACAGCGACACCGTGCCCGTCTACCCCGCGGACTACCAGGAGCAGTTCAAGAAGCTGTGGAAGGTCACCGGCTGATCCAGCCCTGCCCGGCCTGCATCACCTGCGGGGCCTACCGCGACCATCGATGGCGGCTTCATAGGCCCCCAGTCAGCTGTATAGCGTATGCGTGATAGGGGGTGCTCAACATCAGTGGTCCGACCGCCTCCATAGGTCGGCGGAGAATCCTTGGGGCCCGTCGGCGATCGAGTGTTGGAGGCGCCGTCATTTCGTTGCACGTGATGCCCCTCACGATTGGCTATTGACTTAGCGCTCGTTACATCCAATACTCGTACCAGTTCACAAACGTAACTCGACCGTTGGAGCCGGACCATATTCCCGTCGTAGGGCATGCAGTCGGCGCTTCAGAGAAGGAATATGCACATGACCTCGAACCGATCCCAACAGACGTTGCGTCGCCTGCTGCTCGGCGTGACACTGAGCTCCACGATCCTGGCCGCGTCCGCGTGCAGCTCAGCAGACTCGGGCAGCAGTGGCGGCGCGGGCGACCGTGAGCTCTCAACCAGCCAGCAAAAGTGCGTTGATGCAGCCGAGAAGTACTTCGAGGCGCGGGGCGGAGACCTGCCCAAGACTCTGCCCTCCGAGCTGACTCCGTTGAGCAAGACACCGGAGAAGGGTGTGACCATCACTCGCATCTCACCCGCCAACACGCCAATCTCGCTCGAGCTGAACAAAAAACTGATTGATGCCGCTTCAGCGGTTGGATGGGTCGGCAAGGGCCCGACCTACGACGGCTCGGTCGAAGATGCCAACCGCAAGGCACTGGACGCCATCAAGAGTTCGAAGGCCGGCGATGTGGTCGCCCACGACGGCATCCCGCCGTCCGTGCTGCAGGCACCGATCCAGGCTGCCAAGGACGCGGGAGAGCTGTTCATGATCGGATCTATCACGGACGAGCCGCAGTCTCTGCCAGGCTTTAGTGCCACGTCGCTCAGCGGCACCTTCTGGGCGGGCATGGGGGAGCTGGCCGCGTACTCCATCATGCGATCCACCAGTTGTGACGCGCACGTGGCAGCGATCAGCATCCCCTCCCCCCCGCAGCAGGATCAGGCGAAGGCGATGAGTGCGACGCTAGAGAAGGAGTGCCCCGACTGCACCATCTCGTACACAGAGATCCCGATCGGGGACATCGGTGCCCCGGCCGCGACGAACGCCGTCATCTCGAAGCTGCAGGCCGATCCGAAGATCAACTTCGCCTACTTCCATCTCGGCGACCTGACCGCAGGCATCGCTCCGGCACTGAAACAGGCTGGTCTTGATCCGCAGATCGGAGGAGCACTCCCGAACAAGACGAACGTGGCGTCGCTGAAGGCAGGTGCCGACGAGTTCTGGATCGGCCTTCCCACGGAGATGTCAGCCTGGGTCATCCTCGACACTGCGCTGCGGACCATCGACACCGGGAAGCCGGTCGTGGGTCAGTACAGCCCGCTGTCCGTGCTGACTCCCGACAACATCGGCGACAGCGACACCGTGCCCGTCTACCCCGCGGACTACCAGGAGCAGTTCAAGAAGCTGTGGAAGGTCACCGGCTGATCCAGCCCTGCCCGGCCTGCGGGCCTACCGTGACCGTCGATGGCGGTTTCGTAGGCCCGCAGCCAGCGTTGCGCGCAGGACTCTCACCCGTGATCAGAGTCTGGCTATAGCGTACGATCGATAAGGACACGGCGAACATCAGTGGTCCGACCGCCTCCATAGGTCGGTGTCTTGCTGGCAGCGCCTGTCAAAGAAACTAACAAGCCTTCTAAACGAGATAAGAGGGAACATGCGCCCACGCTACGTTCTTCCCAAAGGCTTTGCACAGAAGACACCGGTCTCAAAGTCGCCGGATGCACCTCTCTGTGGAGAGGAAGTACCATCCCGGCAAGCGATTGACATCGATGAACTTTACGCATCCCCCTGGCTCGGTCTTCACTACCGGCAGGAGTCGCTGCTCCACCACAGGCACGAGCTGCTTATGTACCAGCTCATGGACTGATGCCCCTTTCGTTCCTGTGAACGCCGCACCGGGTAGCCGCCCGAGTAGGGCCTCCCGGGGTTGCATTTTCCATTCCACGTAAACCCTTTAGTGACTTAGTTAGGAGCATCATGGGGACGTTCAAGATTGCAGTAGTTGGCGGATCCGGACCGCAGGGCAAGGCCTTGGCCTACCGCTTCGCCCACGCAGGGCACACCGTGGTACTCGGTTCCCGCGCAGCCGGGCGCGCCGAAGAGGCGGCGGCCGCCGTCAACGCCAAACTTCAGGGCGTTGGCGTCGTTGGAGCCGCCGAGAATAACGCTGCGCTGCAGGGCGTCGACGTCGTTCTGCTGGCCGTCCCTTACAAGGGCCACGCGGAGCTTGTCGCCTCCCTCGCCGAAAATCTCGCCGGCAAGGTCCTCATCAGCTGTGTCAATCCCTTGGGTTTCGATCAGCGGGGACCCTACGGGCTGGATGTTTCGGAAAGTGCAGCTGAGGAGGCAGCTCGTCTGGCGCCCAATGCAACTGTCGTCGGGGCCTTCCACCACCTGTCCGCGCCGAATCTGTGGGCGTCGGCTGACCTGCTTGATCATGAGGATGTCCTCGTCTGTGGCGATGACCCTGAGGCGAAAGCCGTAGCCATCGAGCTGGCGGCCACCGTTACCGGACGCCCAGGTATCGATGCCGGAGACCTGCGGCTTGCCCGCCAGCTGGAACCGTTAACAGCTGTCCTGATCAGCATCAACAAACGGTACAAGACCCGCTCTGGCGTGCGTATTAGCGGCCTAACTGAGTAAGCGTGAGGACATGGCAGCGACGGACATGCCAACGGCAATGGTAATGCCCCGATCACGTGGACGAACGGTGTCCGCGGTGAAAGTGACGACCCGGGCGATCGGCCGGGCTTCGGTCCAGCCCACCACCCCTGATGTGGTAATGGCTTCCGAACGCTCCGCCCGGGCGGGCCAGTACGCGCAGAATGGTTTGAGCGCGACAGGCACCACCGGGCAACACGCGCAGGTACGTCGCGGGACCAGCGCCGCCATCGTTTTGAAGGAACTTCATGTCTAAGCCGTCCGTTCTGAATCCTGCCCCCATCACTCATGCTCTCGCTCGTCTTGAAGACACGGGTGAGACGGACCTTGCCGGAGCCACGGCGCTCTTCGGAGCTCGAGGCGAGAACCTCGACCGGTTGCTGACCGTTTCGTCGCGGCTCCGCGACGAGGGCCTTGCGCGCGCCTCTCGCGCGGGCATCATCACGTATTCGAAGAAGGTGTTCCTCCCCGTTACGCAGCTATGCCAGGACCGCTGTCACTACTGCGTCTTCGTCGAGACGCCAGGCGGCCTGCTGAAAAAAGGGATCCCCACCTACCTGCCGCCGGAAGAGATCCTTCGCATCGCTCGCGAGGGGGCAGCGCTCGGCTGCAAGGAGGCGCTCTTCACGCTCGGCGACCGCCCCGAGAACCGCTGGCCGGTCGCGCGGCAGTGGCTCCACGACCACGGCTACACCTCCACCCTCGACTACATCGGCGAGATGGCCGAACTCGTGCTCACGGAGACCGGCCTTCTGCCGCATCTCAACCCCGGCGTCATGTCGTTCGCCGAGCTGCAGCGGCTCCGCCCGGTCGCCGCGTCGATGGGCATGATGCTCGAGACCACGGCGACGCGGCTCTGGAGCGAGCGCGGGGGAGTGCACTTCGGGTCCCCGGACAAGGATCCTGCTCTGCGGATGCGGGTGATCGACGACGCCGGCCGCTCCCGGATCCCATTCACCACCGGAGTCCTCCTCGGCATCGGCGAGAACGACGCCGAGCGCGCCGAGGCACTCTTCGCCATCCGGGCGTCCCATGAGCGGTACGGCCAGGTGCAGGAGACCATTGTCCAGAACTTCCGTGCAAAGCCGGGCACCGCGATGCAGAACGAGACCGACCTCGCTCTCGAGGAGTATGCCGCCGCCGTCGCAGTCGCCCGGATTGTCATGGGGCCCGACCACACCATCCAGGCGCCGCCGAACCTCACCGATCTCACCGAACTCCTGCTGCTGGTGCGCGCAGGCATCGATGACTGGGGCGGGGTCAGCCCGCTCACGCCCGACCATGTCAACCCCGAACGGCCCTGGCCCGAGATCCAGACGCTCGCCAAGCTGACGGCGCACGCCGGCTTCACCCTGCGCGAGCGGCTCACGGCGCACCCGGCCTACCTGAAGGATCCAGAAACCTGGCTGGATCCGCGCGTCGCGCCCGCCGTCACCGCTCTGGCTGATCCGGTGTCCCTGCTCGCCGCCGAGAGCACCCGCGTGAGGCCCGCGCCCCCGGCGGCGCGCGGCCCGCGTTGCCGGCCTGCAGACACAGTCGCTGGGATTGCTGCCACCACTGTTCCTACCGCCGACCGCGCCGTGGCCGCCGCACTCACCAGAGCTTCGACCGACCCGGCCGGCCTGACGGACGCTGAATACATCTCCCTCCTTACCGCCCGCGGCAACGCCCTCAAGGCGGTAACGGCACTGGCCGACGAGGTCCGCTCGGCAGCGGTCGGTGACACGCTGACCTACGTCGTCAACCGCAACCTCGACTCGTCGCTCTACAGCAAGAGCCTCACCGACGCCATGGTCCGGCGACTCGTCGAGGAAGCCATCACCCTCGGCGCCACCGAAATCTGCGTCCAGGGCCCGATCGACCAGCGGCTACCGGGCACGGCCTACCTCGACCTGGCTCGAGCCATCCGCACAGCCGGGCCCGACCTCTCACTCCACGCCTACCGCCCCACGGAGGTGCTCGACGGGGCTCATAGGATGGGCGTCAGTGTCGAGGTCTTCCTCGAAGGACTGCGGGAGGCAGGTGTGACGAGCGTTCCCGGTACCGGGGCCCGGATTTTGGACGACGGCGTGCGCGCGCTGCTGAGCGAGTGCACCGATCCGCCGGTCGACGAATGGATCCGGCCCATCAAGGCCGCTCACCGGGCTGGCCTCCGATCGACGGCGACGATCGTTTACGGTCATGTCGAGACGCCCGCCCAGATCGTCGCGCACCTGCGCCGGCTGACCCGGATTCAGGACGAAACCGGTGGCTTCTCGGAGTTCATCGCGATGCCGTATGTGCCGTTCGACGTATCCTCCAGGGTGCGGGTGGCGGCTGGTGAAGGGCCGAGCCTCGAAACCTCGCGGGCACTCCATGCAGTCGCGCGATTGATGCTGCACGGCAGAATCGACCATGTGCAGGCGGCCTGGACAAAGCTCGGCTTCCACGGCGCCGGGGCCGTACTTGCTGGTGGAGCGGACGATTTCGGCGGTCTGCTACTCGACGGTGCCATCTGGCCAGAGGCTGGCGGGGAGGCATACCGTGAGGCAACGCGGGAAGACGTCCAGCGGATCGCCGCCGCTCTCGGTCGCGAGGCGCGGGAACGCACCACAAGCTACACGCTGGTCAAGGGGGATTTTGCGTGACGCTCGTCCACGCCGAGAATCGCACCGGCCTGCAAGAAATCGAAACGGGAGTCGCGCGTCTGCCCGGCAGGTCCCTCGAGCCGGTCGTGATCGACGCCGACCCGGCCGGCCTGGGTCCCACCCTCGTCGCTGCGCTGCCGCTGCTGGCGCGGTGGCGACAAGTATTCACAACGGGCTCGGACGTCTCACCGGACGAACTGCCCGACCGCTTTGCGCTAGTCGCGCCCGGCCGCGAGACTCCCGTCGCTGCTGACATGCGTGTCTCAGCCCTTATCGTGCTGGGTCCGGTTGCGCCGGATGTCCGCTGCCCCGTCCTCGTCATCGCCCCGCCCGGGTCACCAGCGGCTGAGCTAATCACCGCCTATGCGTGCTTCGCCGAGGCTGGCCATCCCGCCGAGCAGGCGCATCTCATCGACTCGTTCCTGCGCGAGCCTCGGCGATACCCGGCCGGCACCACGATCCCGCGAGCCCGGCCGTGACGGAGGCCAACGACACCCAGGCTTTACCCGCGGACGCGTTATTCTCCGTGACCGCCCCCACGAACATCGCCGTCACGGACGCAGCTCCCGCTCTTATCGACACGGTGATCATCGGTGCCGGTTTTGCCGGGCTCGGCGCCGCGATCCGGCTCGCGCGATCCGGTGACCGGTCGTTCGTCGTGGTGGAGCGCGGCGACGACGTCGGCGGCACCTGGCGCGACAATGTATACCCGGGCGTTGCCTGCGACATCCCGTCGCAGCTCTACTCGTTCTCCTTCCGGCCGCGCGCCAACTGGAGCCGTTTCTTCGCCCCGGGCGCCGAGATCCTCGACTACCTGCAGGAGGCCGCCCGCGAGGAGGGCATCCTCCCGCATCTCCACTTCTCGTCCGACGTGTTGGCGCTCGACTGGGACGACACCACCGCGACATGGACGGTCGTCACCACGCGCGACAGCTACCGCTGCCGCTGGGTGGTCGTGGCGACGGGCCGGCTCTCCGAGAAGCGGATGCCCGCAGTGCCGGGGCTCGGCTCGTTCGCGGGCACCTTGATCCACTCGTCAGAATGGCCGCGCGATCTCAACCTGGCAGGCAAGCGTGTCGGGCTCGTCGGCAGCGGCGCGTCGGCCGTGCAGATCCTGCCGCGAATCGCCCCGGTCGCCGACGAGGTCGTTCTCTTCCAGCGTAGCGCCCCGTACGTCGTTCCCCGTGAGGACCGAGCCTATACCGAGGTCGAGAAGACCGGCTGGCTAGACGACCCCGACTCCCTGGCCGGGCTCCGCGCCCGGATGTTCTGGGACTTCGAAGCCGGTTTCGCAGCAAGGCTTGGCGCCACTGGCCACCTCACCGGGCTTCGTGACCGCGCGCGGCGGAACCTCGAGGCGCAGATCCCCGACCCCGCCCTCCGTCGGGCACTCACGCCCGACTACGAGGTCGGGTGCAAGCGGGTCGTGCTCTCCGATGACTACTATCCGGCCCTGATGCGCGAGTCGGTGCGCCTCGAGCCGTCGGCTGTTGCTGGCGTCGAGGGGAACCGGGTCGAGGCCGCATCGGGAGCGGCCTATGACCTAGACGTGCTCATCGCGGCGACCGGATTCCGCTCGACCCGGCCGCCGATCGCGCGCAGGATTCGAGGCCGCGACGGCCGCACCCTCGACGCCGTCTGGTCGAAGGGGATGGTGGCGCACAACTCCACGACCGTGGCTGGCTTTCCGAATCTCTTCATCATCGACGGACCCAACGCCAGCCTCGGCCACAACTCTGCCGTGCACATGATTGAGTCTCAGATTGCGTTCGTTCTCGAGTCCCTCGAGTATTTGCGCCGCCGGAGGGTAGCCGTTTTTGACGTCCGGGCGGAGCGACAGGCCGCCTACGTTGCCGAAATCGACCGCCTGGCGGAGGCCACCGTCTGGCTCACCGGCGGCTGTCGCAGCTGGTACGTCGATGAGCGGAGCCGGCGGCTGACCCTTCTGTGGCCGGACACCGCATCGGCGTTCCGTGAGCGGCTCGCCCGATTTGACCCGGCCGACTACCTGCTCAGCGCGCAGACTGCCTGAGCGTCTCCAGCGCCTCCGCCGTCCGCCGTCCCAGCCTCCCCTCGACCCGCTCGAGATCGGCCCAGGTGTCGACGTCCGAGCGCAGCCCCGAGGTCTCGTCGAGATCGAGCTCGACGTAACCCGCGGCGCCATGCGCAGCACGCGAACCCTCGCCAAAGGCGGGGCGATGCCGCTCCGGGTCGAGGGCGGTGATCAACGTCGTGCCGGTTCCAGCTGAGTCTGCGACGAACGCCATCTCCGCGGCTGACGCGAGGCGCAGGGCGACCTCGAGCTCAGCCGACGCGAGAGCCGGCAGGTCGCCCTGGAGCACGGCGACCCGTCCAGAGCCCGCCACTTCGATGCCGTGAAGGACGGCAGCGGACAGCCCCCGGCCTGGATCCTGCACTGTCTCGGCGCCGAGAGCACGGAAATCGGCCGCAGCGGCGTCGGAGGTGACGACGACGACCCGTCCCACCGGCAGCGCTGCAGCCACCGTGTCGAGGGCGATCGTGCGCGCCAAGCCGGGACCACCCCCGAGACGGGACTTCGCGGCCGCGGTGCCCTTGACCGGCACGACGATGGTCCAGGCGTCAGTCACGTGCCGCTACCCCCGCGTTGTAGCGGGATAGGATCTGCTCCGCAGGACAAGAACAGCCCAAATAATGCTTCAGCCCAGCCATCACAATGCCACGTGCTCGACGGGCATGGTTCAAAGCTATGAACAGGTTTAAAGCAGGCCGCATTGACAGGGATGTTCTCTTGCTCGCCGTTCTGCCGTAACCATGCTGTGAGGAGAATAGGGGTGGGTTCACATCGCTGCGGGCTTGGGCAGGGCTGTCTGCTGACACTAGATCGTCGGGGATGCGACTGGCGGATAAACCGTCAATCGGATTCCGGGGCAGTACGTTAATCCAGTTGTTCGACAGCGGCAGGCCCGGCGATGCCGCGTGCGCCGAACCAGCGCAGTCTTGCTTTGATTGATTGCCCTTGTCCGGAGGTGTCATTGCGAGTCGGCGGCCTGCGACTCTGTCGTGGCCACTGTCGAAGCAGCTTCCAAGGCCGTTGCGGCAAGATCCGCGCTGGTCTGGACGTCGTTCATCCACAGCGGAACAACAACCGGCCGGACCCCCGCACCGGCGATAAGATCGGACAGTTCCGCATCGGCGCTGTCGATCAGCCAGGCATCCAGGATCCCGCCCGCGGAACGGGCACCATAGTGCAGGGCCACTGCATCCGCGCCGGTCCTGACACCGATCGCGGCCAGGCAGGCGTCCGCCATGCCCCGGACGGCAGCACCGGAAATAATGGGTGAGATTCCCAGGACCGGGGCCGGTGTCGCCTGGATGGCTTCCCGGATGCCGGGGACATTCAGAATCGTGCCGATGGACACCACCGGATTCGATGGGGCCAAGATGACGGCGTCGGCACCGGAGATCGCCGCCAGCACCCCCGGCGCCGGGGCTGCCTCTGAGAGCCCGGCCTGGAGAAATTCCCGGGCCGGGCGCTGGGCGCGGTGCCGGACCCACCATTCCTCGAAGTGCACAATCTCCGGTACACCGGTAGTGGGACCGTCCAGCGCCACATGGGTTTCCACTTCTTCATCGCTCATGGGTAGCAGCTCCATCCCGATGTCCCAGCGGGAGGCCAGCCGCCGGGTGACCTGGCTCAACGACAGCCCGGCGCGTAGCAGATGCGAGCGGGTGATGTGGGTGCCCAGGTCCAGATCACCGAGCGTGAACCACGGCCAGCCGACGCCGTAGGCTGCCAGCTCGGCACTGACGCGCTCCGTTTCACCGGCTCGGCCCCAGCCACGCGATTCATCATTGACGCCCGCGAGGGCATACATCACCGAGTCCAGATCGGGACAGACCCGCAGGCCCGTCAGCCACATGTCATCGCCGGTGTTAATGACCGCAGTGATCTCCGCCGTCGTCCCGCCCATTCCATCGGGCATTACCTGGCGCAGATGGTGGCGCAGACCCCGTAGGAACCGCGCCCCGCCCACGCCACCAGCCAGCACCGTTATTCTCATGCGGTAGCACTGGCCTCTGCGCTAATTGCTGATTTAATGGCTGACCTTTGTCCTGCCGCGAAGCCCTCATGGAATCCTTCCAGATGCGCTTCTGCCGATCCTAGACGGAACAGGTCCTCGTCTGCAGGGCGGATCAGGGTCTGCGCCCCGGGTTCCTCCAGCTGCCGCATCAGGTGGTCCATGCCGTGGACTACGGCGACCGGCCGGCGAGAGGTCTTGCCCAGCACCAGGTTCGCCGCACCTGCTATTTCATCCGCCACCGCTGTGATGGTGACATCCATGCGCCTGTGGAAATCATCACGCGTCCCTCGCAAATCATGGGTTACCGCCAATCCGGCGGCCCCGATGGCCAGATCGGTCTGCCCCAGCCGCCATGGGCGGCCCAGCGTGTCGGTGATAATCACCCCCAGGTCGAAACCGAACCGCTGGCGCAACCCCGCGCACAGCGCCCGGGCTGACGCATCCGGGTTCTCCGGCAGGAGCAGCACTGTGCCGTCAGGGGTATTGCTCGCGTCGACGCCCGCGGCGGCGAGCACCAGTCCCAATCTGTTCTGGACAATCCGGGTCACACCGCCGGGGTGTGGTTTGCTGGCGACCAGCCGCACCGTTTCGGCCGTGATGGCATCTTCGCGGCTATCTGCCTGCAGAGAACGTCCTTCGGCCTTTGAAACTATTTTGCTGGTCACTACGACGATGTCCCCGGCGGAAATTTCCGCTTCGACGGCGTTCCCTATCAGCGCCAGGAGGTCATCGCCAGCGGCGACCTCACCAATTCCACCGATCCCAACGACTGTAAACTGCTGGGGCGGCTCTTCAGCCTCGCGCACTCCAAAGCCAGCCAACTTACTTTGATTCATCCCAAATCCCGTCAGACGCAGTCCGGTATTTCGACGATATTGGCTAGCGCTCGATAAGTCAACAGATTGGTCCGGGTCAAGCTGGCACCCGCTATGCAAACCTTGACTGACGTCGAACGTAATGGAAGTATAGCGAGCGTTAGAATGAGTGATGGCAGTCTCATCCGATCCTTGCCAAGTCCCGTCTTGCAACAGGCGGGCAATCAGCAGGCATCTAATCGCACTGGAGGCGAACGCTTTTGATGGAATACTACGCAGCAGGGCCCGTCGAAGAGGTCATTGAACCCGACCTCGAGATAACCGATGCTCATCACCACTTCTTTGTGAAGGGCAAGCACAACTGGGTGCGGGACTACTCGCTGGACGACTATCTGACCGATACCGCTACCGGGCACCGAGTGACTAAGTCCGTCTTCCTCGAGGCACGCGCTTCGTTCAACGGGACCAACTTCGACGAGGTCGAGTACGTCACGCAGTACGCCCGTGAGAGCGAGACCCGCGGCGGCACAGTCGTGTCCGCGATCGTGGGCGACTTCAACCTCCGCCACGGCAGCGCCTCAGGTGAGGCGCTCGACCGTCTGCTCGAGCTGAGCGAAGGGCGGTTCGTCGGAGTTCGCCAGGCTGGCGTGTGGGATGCTTCTTCGGACATCCCGCCCTATCCGACCCTTGTCGAACAAGGCCTCTACGCGAAGCCCGACTTTCGCGCGGGGTTTGCCGAGCTGGTCCGCAGAGACCTGTCGTTCGACGCGTGGCAGTACCACCCGCAGCTGCCTGACGTGATCGCACTCGCTGATGCCTTTCCTGAAGCTCGGATCATCACGGACCATCTCGGCGCACCGATCAAGCTGGGACCGTACGGCGCGGACCGCGACGAGGTCCTCCGGACGTGGAGACGGCACATGAGTGAGCTGGCGAAGCGCGAGAACGTCGTTGTCAAGCTGGGCGGCATCGGTGTGCCGGACCTCGCGGAACGCATCGACGTCACCGGGGACCCCGATGTCGCTCCCACGTCCGAGCAACTGGCCGAGTACTGGGGCCCAGAGATTCTCTGGCTCATCGAGACTTTCGGACCCGATCGATCCATGTTCGAGTCGAACTACCCCGTGGACGGCTACATGGCCTCGTACGACGTCCTATGGAACACGTTCAAGCGTATCGCCGCCGGCGCCAGCCCCGACGAGAAGCAGAAGCTGTTCTCCGGCACCGCGAACCGTACGTATCGGATCGCGAGCTAGCAGAGGAACCGGTGGGCAGTAAATTTCTGCTTGCCCCGGCTGGATGAAAGAGAGAGTTACGTGGCACGTATTGGCGTTGTGGCCGAATTGGGTCGCGAGAGGCGGGTGGCGGCGACGCCCACCACGGTGAAGCAGTTGTTGGGTTTGGGCTACGAGGTTGTGGTCGAAAAGGGTGCGGGGGAGTCCGCGTCGTTCCGTGATGAGGCGTATGCCGAGGCCGGTGCCCTGGTGGTGGGTGCTGATGAGGCTTGGGGATCTGAGGTGGTGCTGCGGATCAACCCGCCGACTGAAGAGGAGATCGGCCGGCTTGCCGAGGGTGCGACGCTGATCGGGATGCTGGCCCCGGGGCTGCGGCCGGAGCTGGTGGAGGCGTTGGCGGCACGTCCCATTACAGCTTTGGCTTTGGATGCGGTGCCGCGGATCTCTCGGGCGCAGTCGATGGACGTGCTCAGTTCGATGGCGAACATTGCCGGGTATCGTGCCGTGATTGAGGCCGCGCATGAGTTCGGCCGGTTTTTCACGGGACAGGTGACCGCGGCGGGCAAGGTCCCGCCGGCGAAGGTCCTCGTTGCCGGCGCCGGTGTCGCCGGCTTGGCCGCGATTGGTGCTGCGAGCAGCCTGGGCGCGATCGTTCGCGCTACTGATCCGCGGCCTGAGGTGGCGGATCAGGTGAAGTCCATTGGTGGTACCTACCTCAAGGTTGAGGTAGAAGAGGAGATGAAGTCCTCTGACGGGTACGCAAAAGCAACGTCCGAGGCATACAACAGGCGTGCAGCCGAAATCTACACAGAGCAGGCGGCTGATGTCGACATCATCATCACCACTGCCCTGATCCCGGGTCGGCCCGCTCCGAAGCTGCTCACGGCCGACGATGTGGCAGCGATGAAATCTGGCAGTGTCATCGTGGATATGGCTGCCGGGCAGGGCGGGAACGTGGAAGGCTCCGTCGCGGGGGAACGGATCGTGACGGATAACGGGGTGGTGATCCTGGGCTACACGGATCTTCCGGCCCGGCTCCCGGCCCAGGCGTCCCAGCTGTACGGGACGAATTTGGTGAATCTGCTCAAGCTCCTGACCCCGGACAAGGACGGTCAGCTTCGGATCGATTTCGACGACGTCGTGCAGCGCTCGGTGACGGTGGTGCGCGAGGGCGAGAAGACCTGGCCACCGCCCCCGGTCCAGGTCTCCGCCGCACCCGCAGTGAAGACCGACGCCGGAACGGCCGCCGAAAGTACGGCGCCGAAGAAGAAACAGGGCCTCAGCACGGCCGGCAAGGCCGGACTCTTCGCCGCGGGGATCGCGGTGCTGTTCGGGATCAACGCTGTTGCCCCTGCGCCGTTGCCGCAGCATTTCACGGTCCTGATGCTCTCGGTCGTGGTCGGGTTCTATGTGATCGGGAAAGTCCACCACGCCCTGCACACGCCGCTGATGTCCGTGACGAATGCGATCTCCGGAATCATCGTCGTCGGGGCCCTGCTGCAGGTGACTTCCGAGAACGTCGTGATGCAGGTGCTCGCCGCCGTCGCGGTGCTGCTGGCCAGCATCAACATCTTCGGCGGCTTCGCCGTCACCCGGCGCATGCTCGCCATGTTCTCGGCCGGGAAGGCACGTTCATGAGCGCCATCACCGCAACAGCAGCAACACTTACGAGGAGCTCTACCGTGTCCGACACCGTCTCCGGTCCGTTGACCGCCGACTCCATTGCGGGGGCGGCCTATATCGTCGCGGCCCTGCTGTTTATCCTCAGCCTGGCCGGGCTGAGCAAGCACGAGAAAGCCCGGGCAGGGGTCGTCTACGGCATCACTGGCATGGTCATCGCCCTCGCCGCCACCATCTGGCTGACCCTGCAGGACGCCTGGGGCACCGGCCACACCCTCACCGGCCTGGGGCTGCTGGTCGCCGCGGTCGCCGTCGGCGGGGCCATCGGACTCTGGCGCGCCCGGGTGGTCGAAATGACCGGCATGCCCGAACTCATCGCCCTGCTGCACAGCTTCGTGGGCCTCGCCGCGGTCCTGGTGGGCTGGAACGGCCACCTCGAAGCCCCCGCGTTGTCTTCAGACCTGATGGCGATCCACCACGCCGAAGTGTTCATCGGCGTGTTCATCGGCGCGGTGACCTTCACCGGCTCAATCGTGGCGTTCCTGAAACTCTCGGCACGGATGAAATCCTCACCCCTGATGCTGCCGGGCAAAAACGGGATCAACCTCGGCGCCCTCGCCGCGTTCATCGCCCTGACCGTCTGGTACGTCAACGACTCCCAGCTCTGGCTCCTCATCGTGGTCACCGTCCTTGCCCTGGGACTGGGCTGGCACCTGGTCGCCTCCATCGGCGGCGGCGACATGCCCGTCGTCGTGTCCATGCTCAACAGCTACTCCGGCTGGGCCGCCGCCGCGGCCGGCTTCCTGCTCAACAACGACCTGCTCATCATCACCGGCGCCCTCGTCGGCTCCTCAGGTGCCTACCTGTCCTACATCATGTGCAAGGCCATGAACCGGTCCTTCATTTCAGTGATCGCCGGCGGCTTCGGCATCGCCGCCCCCGCCAGCAAAGGGGACACTGACCAGGGCGAGCACCGCGAGATCACGGCCGAGGCAACGGCTGAGATGCTGACCAACGCCTCGTCCGTGGTCATCACACCCGGCTACGGCATGGCCGTCGCCCAAGCCCAGTACCCCGTGGCCGAACTCGCCCACCAGCTCCGTGAGAAGGGTGTGAACGTCCGGTTCGGCATCCACCCCGTCGCCGGGCGCCTCCCAGGGCACATGAACGTCCTCCTCGCCGAAGCCAAAGTCCCGTACGACATCGTCCTGGAAATGGATGAAATCAACGACGAGCTCGGCGACACCTCCGTGGTCCTGGTCATCGGGGCCAACGACACCGTCAACCCCGCCGCCGCCGAAGACCCCGGTAGCCCCATCGCGGGCATGCCCGTGCTGCGTGTTTGGGAGGCAGAAAACGTTGTGGTCTTCAAACGCTCCATGGCCGCCGGCTATGCAGGCGTCCAGAACCCCCTGTTCTACCGCGACAACTCCCAAATGCTCTTCGGCGACGCCAAAGCCCGCGTCGAAGACATCCTCAGAGCCTTCTAACCGATAGCGCCCGCGCAGCCTTTTGCTGGTCCCTATAACAACATCCAAGTGGCGCTAGTCCTGGTTACACAGCCGGATCCGTCTGCCGAGGCAGACGACAGAAGAGAGAAAAGAGACGAGACAATGCCCAAACGCCGGGTTCCTCCCAAATACCCTCCGCAGGAGACTCTACGACGCTGTGTGCCGGATCGGACTCCATGCCCAGAAGAGACACCAATACCACGTCAGGCCCTGAACATCGACGAACTGACTGCATCCCCCTGGATTGGTCTTCACTACAGGCACGAATTCTTGCTCCACTACAGGCACGAACTGTTGGAGCTACATCCGAAGGACTAGCTCGGGGCTTCAGATCCGAGGGACAGTCGAGCGCGTGTGATAGGCAGAGCAGAGGCTAGGACTGTTCCGTTTGCCGATAACCGACGTTATGTAAAGCTGCGGTTGAGAAGGGTTGAAAGTGACAGCCAATATCCCGCAAGTTGAAGCGGAAAAGCGCCTCTTAGCTGCGGAAACACGTGTGACTGGCCGGTCGGGCCGCTGGGTAAGTTTACCCAACGCTGAAGATCCCCTTAGAAGTTATGGAGAACAATTGACAGTCATCTATACAGCAGAAGCTCTTGCAACAGGAGCTGGCCGCAATGGACGGGCCCGCACGGACGACGGACGCCTGGACATCCAACTTGCAGCTCCGCATGCCCTCGGCGGTTCCGGGAACGGGAGCAACCCTGAGCAGCTCTTTGCTGCCGGCTATGCCGCCTGTTTCCACTCTGCTCTTCAACACGTGGCCCGGACCGCGAAGACGGACCTGGGCGACTCAAGTGTCGGGGCCAAGGTCGGTCTTGTCCGTGACGGCAAGTCCTTCGCTCTCGAGGTGGATCTTGAAGTCGTCATTCCAACTCTGACGCAGAGTGAGGCCAAGGCCCTGGCCGACAAGGCACACGAGGTCTGCCCCTACAGCAACGCCATCCGCGGAAACATCGAGGTCAACATCTCCGTCTCAGACGACTAGAAACCGGGTCCAGTGGATGTTCCGATCCGAGTCAGGCAAACCGTGGTGAAGTTAGGTGCCTAGGGCACCGACTCCGTCATCACATGCAGCGCCGGAACGCTCATGATTCCTAACCTGTTTCGGAGCACTAACTGAGTTCTATCCTGGCTCTTGATTAGGAATCATCAGAGAAATCGTTACTAGCCCGCAGCCGGAGCGGCCATTGCTGGTATGTGTGCATGCTTGATGTCAAAACTATCCGGATACGCCTCATATATCATCGAAATCAGCGATTCCAGCTCAGCGACCAGGCCCCGTCATTGCTTCTTCCTGCACCCCGAGCCGCTGCCTAGGGCGACCACAGGGCCTCCTGGACGTCTTCCCGCCAGCCATGCCCCGCATAGATACGAGGGTGGGGCTGGTGTGAGGCGCCGCAACCCATTTTGCTGTTTGAGAGGAAACGATGAATCTGCCGCCGATTACCCTGACCGGCCACGTGCAGAAGGAAGCGTGGAGGAACAGGGTGCTGCCGCCCGTGGAGCGGCTTGGTGCGGAGGTGTGGTCCATTCCCGTGCCGTTTCCGGACAACCCCATGCGTTACACCCTCAGTTACTTGCTTCTGGGCGACGGTGACGCGGTCCTGATCGATCCGGGCTGGGACAGCGACGCCGGCATGGAGCATTTGGCGTCCGGCGTGCGGCAGGCCGGCCTGGGCCTGCCCGACCTGACCGGCATAGTCGCCACCCATTATCACTCTGACCATCTGGGGATGGCTGCCCGACTAAGGACAGCCACAGGGGCGTGGGTTGCCCTAGGTGACCGGGAAGTGCGCCGGCTTACCGCCGGTGAGGACCCTGACGTTGTTCTCAACGACGACCGCGAGGAGCTGACGCTCTGGGGCGTGCCGGCGGACCGGCTGGCCGAAGCGGCCCTGGACCGCCCCCATTTCACCCATCTGCAGAACCTCGCCGATCCGGACCTGCGGCTCGCCGACGGCAGTCTGGTGCCCGCCAAGGGCCTGGACCTGCGCGTGGTTACGACTCCCGGGCATTCACCGGGACATATCTGTCTGGTCGATGAGCCGCACGGCCTGATCTTCAGCGGGGACCACGTCCTGCCGCGCATCTCCCCGCACATAGCGCTGGAGCTGCCGGGACCGGCAAACCCGCTGGCGGACTACTACGATTCTCTGGAACTGATCGCGTTCGAGGACGAGATGGAGGTCTGCCCGGCGCACGAGTACCGGTTCCGCGGCATGCAGCGGCGGGTCGCACAGCTGATCCACCACAACCGCGAACGCTCCGCCGAGGTCCTGCGGGTGCTGGAGGCGCACCGACCCGAAAGCGTCTGGGACATCGCCCGGCACCTGACGTGGTCCCGCGGCTGGGAGTCCCTGCAGGCCTTCTCGCTGCGATTGGCGGTTTCCGAAACTGCCAGCCACGTCGTGTACCTGCGCTCCCAGGGCCACCACATCGACATATCCGTCACCGAACCACGCGCGGCTGCGTCCTCATGACGGCAGCCCTAACCCTCCGGGCAAGCTCCCGATTGGAGCCAGCCGCTGGATGAGACCGTTGAGCAACTCTTTTACGGGACGATGACGACGTCCCGGACGTAAGGGTGGAAGTCGTCAGCGACTTTCTGCGAGATGCTGCCCTGATTGGGACTGCCACTCCGAGACCACCACGACGGCGTTCGCGGCAGCATGGCCGTTCGTTCGTTCATCCTTTCGCGATGTCAACGCACAAGAACGCACTCTTGGTTCAGACGTTACGCCTACCGCTACACAGAATGCCACCGACCGCCAAGGTGGAAGGCTAGCTAGTTAGCGATCGATAAACTATGCTGAGGGCACTCTTCCCTGCGCGCAGCCGAAGATATCCACGGACCCCACTCCTGGAGTCACCTCTCGTCCCGTGCCGCGAAGTCCAAGTGGCACATGCCCAACCGTTCTAGTCTGCATCACCCATACGACCGAGAGGAAGCCATTATGGAAACGTTGTACGTCAGTACTACCTCGTGGAGATGAACACGCGCATTCAGGTCGAACACCCCGTGTCGGAGACGATTACGGGCATAGATTTTGACCGGGCTCCAACAGGAAATCGCCGCAGGCAATCCGCTGCCGGTGGCCCAGGATGACATGGTCTCGCATCACCAGGTCGAGGGCCACCTCAACGCAGAGGACCCCAAAAGGGTTCGTGCCGAGCCCCGGCCCAGTCAACGGCTTCCGCGTCACGGGTGGGTTCGAGGTACGGCTCGATGGTCGGCAAACTCATCGCCTGGGACAGGACCGCCAGGAAGCGATCACTCCCGCCATGCGTGCGGTCGAGGAAATGGAGATGGATGGCGTCACTACGATGGCACAGTTCCAGGGCGAGTTCGTTGCCAGCCACGAGTTCCGCAGCGGTGATTTCAACCCGCCTTCGTAGCGCAGTTCCTGGCCGACAAGACGACCTGAAAAGCCCATTGAGGGGCGTACGGCCTTGGTACGGCTTCATCCCGCCGGGATCCCGATGTCGGCGTGAAAAGTGCTCGACCTCACCACAACCCGTCAACCATTGACGAGATGGCTGATCTCGGTGGAGATGCTCCTGATGCATCAACAACACCGAAGCGGAAACGAACTTAGAACACAAACGTTTCCAGACCGAACTTGTCGTACAAGGTTCGACCGGATATTTCCCGGCGTGGGCCCGCCGTCTCGCCTCTAGAACGTAGGAGAACTTATGGAACTTACCGTACCCATGCAGGTGCGATTTTCTGACGTCGACCGCTTCGGCCACATCAACAACGCGGTCTACTTGACTTATATCGAACTCGCACGTCTCCGGATTTTTCAGGATGAGTCGCTCGGGGCTTCGGTGGAAGCTCTCGCGGGCGCAGGTGCCGGTATCGTGATTGGCTATCAGGAGATTGCCTATCGAGCTCCGATCGGGCCGAACGTTGATACTGTCGACGTCGCCGCATGGGTAACACGGGTGGGGCGGTCGAGTTTTGATATCGCCTACAGCGTTCGTGACGGAGAAGTTGAGTGCGCGATTGCTGCAACATCCATTGTGCTCGTTGACGTTTCGACCGGCCGCCCTCGTGCACTTCCGGATCCTGCTAAGGCGGTCCTGGAACATTTCGCCGGGCCGCCGGTCGACGTGCGAGGGCGGTGAGGTCGGGCCCTGCTCCGCAGTGAATCCGCCCGGCGATTCATCCAACGGCGCCCTGCACAGAAGCCCACAAGCTAACGCCTAGGCGTTGATGTGCTGGACTACGCCTTCCGGGACATGGTCGCTTGCTACTCCGTCGTCGCGCTCCCTGGCTTGATTCGGAAGCCCAAGGACGCTCCGCAGGATGATCTGCGTCTCCCGCTCCCGCCCCCGCCCCGTCGGAGCGCTGCCCATGTCCGTGCGACTCCAGTGCCGACATGGCCTGGATGCCGAACGGAGGTCTTGACTTAGCGCTCGTTAGATAGGATATGGTGGGACTGAAGCGGTGAGATGGAAATCACTATGTGTGCCTGTGTCGGTCAACCACTCAGGCCTCGGTAGACCAGCCGGACCGCATCAACGAGGATGCGGGCGGACGCGCTTGTCAGCAGCACCTCCATACAGGTTGTTGACGTGTGAGCCACAGGAACGGATGGGTAGGGATGACAAAGCAAGGACAGGCGCCGCGGCTCGAGCTGCGCAACGTGTCAAAGACCTTTGGCGGTACTCGGGTGTTGAACAATGTCTCGCTCGACATCGCGCCGGGTGAGGTTCACGCCCTGATGGGCCAGAACGGATCAGGGAAATCGACGTTAATCAAGATCCTCGCCGGGTTCCACACGGCTGACGACGGCGCGAGTCTGGTCGTCGACGGGCAGGCCCGGACGCTCGGCAACAGAGATGACGTGCACAGCGCCGGCGTCGAGTTCGTTCATCAGGATCTCGGGTTGGTTCCTGCGCTCTCCGTCGTCGACAACCTCGCTCTGGGCCATGGGTATGCCAGGGGCCTGGGTGGGCGAATCGACTGGCGTCAGCAGTGCAGCGTGACCGAAGATGCCCTGCGGGCGGTCGGCTACGACTTAGATGTCCGCAAGGCCGTCGATGATCTGCAGCCCGTCGAGCGGACCGCCGTCGCCATCGCCCGCGCGCTGCAGAGCTCCGGGGGAGCCATGTCCGTCCTCGTCCTGGACGAACCGACAGCCACGATGCCGAAGGCAGAGGTGGAGCATCTGTTCTCCATCATCGAGGCTGTTCGGCGTCAAGGAGTCGGCGTCCTGTACGTGTCCCACCACCTCGAAGAGGTCTTCGAAATCGCCGACCGGGTCACGGTCCTGGTGGACGGGAACCTGGTGGCGACGAAGGAGATCGCCGATCTCAGTCCGCGGTCGCTGGTGGACCTGATGACGGGCGGCATTGTGGATGATGTCCGCAGACGCGCTGTCGTCACCCCTGGCGACCCGCTGCTGTCTCTGCAGAAGGTGCAGGGCGCGGAGCTCGTCGACTTCGATCTCGAGGTGTCGGCCGGCGAGGTCGTCGGCGTGGCCGGCATCACCGGGTCAGGCCGGGAGGAGCTGTGCTCGATCATCTTCGGTGCCCGTCCCCGTGCTGGACGAGTGACCGTCGAGGGTCGCGAGCTCAAGCCCCTGCGCCCAGACGCGTCTCTGGCCCTTGGCTTGGGGATGGTTCCCGCCAACCGGCTGCGTGACGGCGTGCTCGTCGGCCTCAACGTGCGGGAGAACATCAACCTCACCACCGCCCGGCGGCTGGCGCGACGCGTGCGGATCCGCGGACGGGACGACCGCCGTCAAGCGAACGCGATCACCCAAAAGATGTCCGTGAAGACACCCTCGCTCGACGCCCCGATCGAGGCACTGTCGGGAGGCAACCAGCAGAAGGTCGTCCTCGGCAAGTGGCTCCAGACGGATCCTCGCGTCCTCCTGCTCGACGAGCCGACTCAAGGGGTCGACATCGGCGCCAAGTCAGAAATTCACCACCTGATCGATGCTGCGGCCAGTCAGGGCGTAGGGGTGCTCGTGTGCTCGTCGGACGAAGCCGAGCTCGAGCGGCTGTGCGACCGCGTGGTCATCCTCCGCCACGGTCGTGCGGTGGAACAGCTGCGCGGCGACGAGATTACGACAGCGCGATTGGTGCACACCAGCCTGGGACTCACATCATGACCCTCGACAACCACCAGACAGCAAAGGAACAGTCGGCCATGCCCGAAATCAGCCCGTCCAAGACGTCACTCGAGGACGCGACCAAGGCCAGTCCGCCTCTGGGCGCTCGCAAGGAATCATCGCACGGCCCGCGCCCGCACCTTCTTCAGATCCTGCGCCTGGACCGGTACTCGGGCCTCTACCTGGCCCTGATCCTCGCCGTCGTGTTCTCCCTGATGCTGCCGGAGACATTCGCGACGGTCAGCAACGCGCGCGTCATCGCAGGTAGCGCGGCGATCGCAGGCATCCTGACGCTCGCGGTCACCGTGTCGATGGCGGCCGGCACGTTCGACATCTCGCTCGCGGCCAACATGACGTTCTCCATCTCACTGCTGGGGTCGCTCCTATCTGACCACAACATGGCTTGGCCACTCGCCATCGTCATCACCCTGCTCGCCGGTGCCTTAATCGGTGGCGTGAACGCCTTTATCATCACCCAATTCGAGATTGAATCGATCATCGCGACGCTGGGCATGTCCTCGGTCCTGGCTGCAATGGCCTTTTGGATCGCCGACGGCCAAACCATCCTTCTCGACAATGTCGCCAAGGCCTTCACTGACGCAGGGTCGATGTCGGTAGCCTCCATACCGATCACCGTGTTCTACCTGGCGGCGCTCGCGATAGCCCTGTGGTTCCTGTTGGAGCACACCCCGTTCGGACGGTACCTCTACGCCATTGGATCGAACCCCCAGGCATCTAAGCTCGCCGGGATTAAGGTCAAGCGCATCCAGACGCTGTCGTTGATGCTATCCGGGACACTTGCCGCGTTCGCCGGTGTCGTCCTGACGATGCAGCTGGGGGCGGCCTCGTTTGACGCTGGCACGCCTTATCTGCTGCCCGCCTTCGCTGCCACCTTCCTGGGCTCGACACAGGTGCTCGCCGGACGGTTCAACGTCCGCGGCACGGTGGTTGCGCTGTATCTGCTCGCCATCGCAGTGAAGGGACTGCAGCTCCAGTTCCCGGAGCTTCCCTGGATAAAGAACTTGGTGGAAGGTACAGTTCTGATCGTGGCGGTGTGCATCACCGCGCGTGCGGTCAAGAGGCGTCGGACCCAGTAGGCATACACCGACCGCGGGTGGTCGCGGGCGGTCTGTCGGGGGTCGCCACGCTGGGCCGGATGATCTGTGCACGACCGCCGCCGCTGAACAGGAGACTGCTGGGCTGTCGCAATGCGCACCGGACCTGCCCAGCGGCTGAGGCCCGTCGATTCTCGACCCTTAGGGTCGACGCGACGGTGGCGACCGTACGGCGACGGCGCAGGATCTGACGGGCAGACCGGTGGACGTTCCAATGACGGAGGTCGCGCCCGAGAACCGACGCTGGCACGCGGCGCGTGACGTTGGCGCGTGCAGCCTGCCCCGTCAGTAGGTGTGGGGAATCGACAAGGGTCGCCATCGACTCCTCCATCTCCAACTCCTACCTTGCCCCAGGCAATGCGGACTCTCCAGGTGCACTTCGTGCGGATCCGACGGCTAGCCGCGGAAGACACCGATCGGCTCACACCCGCAGCGGCAGAGCACGCAACCATAGCCGAGGCCATCGCCGGTGAGAAGCCGCGACTGGCAGAAGCGGCCACCACACTCCACTAGCACCGCAGTCTTCCCCACATCGAAGCCACTCACCCCTCACTCTCGAAGGAGCCCCATGGTAAAAAAGCACCACGTCCGCGTGTACAAGAGCGAAGAGAACCTTCCCCGCGAGGACCAGCTGGCCCACAAAATCGCCAGGGTTGCCGCCGACCCTGTGGAGGTCACTGACGACGTCATGGAGATGGTGATCAACCGGATCATCGACAACGCCTCAGTGGCCATCGCCTCGCTGAACCGCGCCCCGATCGTGGCCGCCCGGGCTCAGGCGCTGGCCCATGGCACCAGTATGGGTGGCAAGGGCGCAAAAGTCTTTGGCATCACGGACCGGGTCTCCCCTGAATGGGCGGCCTGGGCCAACGGGGTAGCCGTCCGTGAACTGGACTACCACGACACCTTCCTGGCAGCGGACTACTCCCACCCCGGCGACAACATCCCGCCCATCCTGGCCGTAGCCCAGCACACCAACGCCAGCGGCCGGGACCTGATCCGGGGTATCGCCACGGGGTATGAGATCCAGGTGAACCTGGTGAAGGCGATCTGCCTGCACAAGCACAAGATCGACCACGTGGCCCATCTGGGCCCGTCCGCCGCGGCCGGCATCGGGACCCTGCTGGGCCTGGATGTGGAAACGATCTTCCAGTCAGTTGGCCAGTCTCTTCACACCACCACGGCGACGCGGCAGTCGCGCAAGGGTGAGATCTCCACCTGGAAGGCCCACGCCCCCGCCTTCGCCGGGAAGATGGCGGTCGAGGCCGCGGACCGGGCGATGCGCGGGCAGACGTCCCCCGTGCCGATCTATGAAGGCGAAGACGGGGTGATCGCCTGGCTGCTGGACGGTCCGGACGCGTCCTACCAGGTCCCGCTCCCCACTCCCGGGGAAGCAAAGCGCGCCATTCTGGACACCTACACGAAGGAACACTCCGCCGAGTACCAGGCCCAGGCCTGGATCGACCTCGCCAGGAAACTCAACAAGGAACACCCCGAAGCCACCGACCCGGCCAACGTGAAGTCGGTGCTGATCCGCACCAGCCACCACACCCACTACGTCATCGGCTCCGGCGCCAACGACCCCCAGAAGTACTCCCCCACCGCTTCGAGGGAGACGCTGGACCACTCCATCCCGTACATCTTCGCCGTCGCCCTGCAGGACGGCGCCTGGCACCACGTGGACTCCTACTCCCCCGAACGCGCCGCCCGGCCGGACACCGTGGAGCTGTGGCAGAAAGTCACCACTGAGGAAGATCCGGAATGGACCCGCCGCTACCACTCCCTGGACATCGCCGAGAAGGCCTTCGGCGGGTCCGTGGAAATCACCCTCACTGACGGCACCATCATCACGGACGAGATCGCTGTCGCTGACGCGCATCCCCTCGGTGCCCGGCCGTTCGGACGGGACCAGTACATGCACAAGTTCCGCACCCTCGCCACGGGCATCGTGGAGGAGGCCGAAGTCGAACGGTTCCTCGCCGCCGTCGAACGCCTCCCCGAACTCGGCCCAGGGGAACTCGACCAGCTGAACATCACCGCCGCCCCCGGCATCATCGATCCCAGCGCCGCACCCAAGGGACTCTTCTAATGTTGTACTCCACCACCACCCCCGAACAGAAGCGTATCCGGTTCCGCGAACTCCTCGCCTCCGGGACCATCGCCCAGTTCCCCGGGGCATTCAACCCGCTCTCGGCCCGGCTGATCGAGGAAAAAGGCTTCGCCGGTGTCTACATCTCTGGGGCAGTCCTGGCCAACGACCTCGGCCTGCCGGACATCGGCCTGACCACGCTCACGGAGGTCGCCACCCGGGCCGGGCAGATCGCTCGGATGACCGACCTGCCCGCCATCGTCGACGCCGACACGGGTTTCGGTGAACCGATGAACGTGGCCCGCACGGTCCAGGAAATCGAAAACGCCGGCCTCGCCGGGCTGCACATCGAGGACCAGTTCAACCCGAAACGCTGCGGCCACCTCGATGGCAAAAACGTGGTGGACCTGGAAACTGCCACCAAACGCATCCGGGCTGCAGCAGACGCCCGCCGCGACCCCAACTTCCTCATTATGGCCCGCACCGACATCCGCGCCGTCGAAGGACTCAAAGCCGCACAGGATCGGGCCAAAGCACTGGTGGACGCCGGCGCGGACGCCATCTTCCCCGAAGCCATGGCCACCCTGGAAGAATTCCAGGCCATCCGCGACGCCGTGGACGTGCCCATCCTGGCCAATATGACCGAGTTCGGCAAAAGTGACCTCTTCACCGTGGACCAGCTCCAGGGCGTCGGGGTGAACATGGTGATCTACCCCGTCACCCTGCTCCGCAGTGCCATGGGCGCCGCTGAAAAGGTTTTGAACACACTCAAGAGCTTGGGAACGCAGCAGGTACGCGTACCTGAAATGCTCACCCGGGCCCGCCTCTATGACCTCGTGGACTACGAGGCTTACAACAAATTCGATTCCGGCATCTTCAACTTCCAGATCCCACAGACCCGCTAAACACGGGCTGCAACGAAGGAGTTCAGCATGGCTGACACAACCGAGATCAAAAAAGGCCTCGCCGGCGTCGTGGTGGACTACACCGCCGTCTCAAAGGTCAACCCGGACACGAACTCGCTGCTCTACCGCGGGTACCCGGTCCAAGAACTTGCCGCCAAGCGCAGTTTCGAAGAGGTGGCCTACCTGCTCTGGAATAGCGAACTGCCCACCCCGGACCAGCTCGCGGAATTCACTTCCCGCGAACGGGCCGGCCGTGCACTCGACCCTGCGCTCAAGTCCATTATCGACGCTCTGCCCGCTGACGCCCACCCCATGGATGTGTGCCGCACGGCGGTCTCCGTGCTGGGTGCCCGTCATCCCCTGTCGGAGGACTCTTCGCCGGAAGCCAGTATGGAAAAGGCCGTCGACCTTTGGGCGGCTATGCCGGCGGTAGTGGCGTACGACCAGCGCCGCCGTCACGGGCAGGGTGTCATTGAACCGCGTGACGACCTGGGCTATTCCGCCAACTTCCTCTGGATGACTTTCGGCGAAGATCCTGTGGACGAGGTCATCGAGGCCTTCGACGTCTCGATGATCCTCTATGCCGAGCACTCCTTCAACGCCTCCACCTTTACTGCCCGCGTTGTCACTTCCACCCTTTCTGACCTGCACTCGGCCGTTACCGCTGCCATCGGAGCCCTCAAAGGCCCTCTACACGGCGGGGCCAACGAGGCCGTCATGCATACCTTCGACGAGATCGGCATCCGGTCCGAGGAGTCTCTCGAAGAAGCTGCCTCACGTGCCAAGGTCTGGATGGAAGAGGCGCTGGCGCAGAAGAAAAAGGTCATGGGCTTCGGCCACCGCGTTTACAAGAACGGCGACTCCCGGGTGCCCACCATGAAGGCGGCCCTGGACAAGATGATTGCGCACTACGGCCGGCCCGAACTCCTAGGCCTGTACAACGGGCTGGAATCGGCGATGGATGAGGCCAAGGCCATCAAGCCGAATCTAGACTACCCGGCGGGGCCCACCTACCACCTGATGGGCTTTGACACGGCGACGTTCACGCCCCTGTTCGTGGCGAGCCGCATCACCGGTTGGACCGCGCACATCATGGAGCAGCTGGACTCGAACTCGCTGATCCGGCCGTTGAGCGCGTACAACGGCGTCGGGGAACGTGCCTTGTAAGGCAATAAGCTGCTTCCAAACTTGCGGTGGAGCATCCGACGGTCACCCGGACCGTCAAATATCGCAACGCTATAAGGTGCTCCACCGCAACTCACGCTGTCACCATTGGTCAGTCCTCATTCCTTCACCGAGACGCCGCGCATTGTAGGACAAAATCGGAAGTGGGCCGCATCCACAATGAACAAGATAACGCGATCCCAGGAAGACCGATATTCGCCAAGGACAAACCGCTAACCGTTACTGCTGTATGGGACGTGAACGGCAATCGCCTGGGCCAATTTAATTTAAGCACGTCAGTTGAAGGGAGCCCTCCATGCCTGCATACCGCCACGAGGAATGGAGTCAGTTGGTTGGCGCCTTCGTCGAAGTTCGAAACGACAAGCGGGTTTTGAGATCAGGCTTTGTCGACGATGCGATGGCCGATTCGTCGGCCCTCTGGCTTGCCGCCGACGGAATCGACGGTAGGGCGTTAATAACCAGGGCCGAAGGCTATGAGGTTTGGGTTGAACCTCGGCAGCTAGAGGGCTCACGGGCCTATCGCATGACTTTTTCAGCTTTGAACAGAATAACGACTGAACATGAGGGCGGAGAGTAGTTGGTTATGAATCGGTTGATATTCAAGTCCAAAATTCACAGGGCGACGGTCACCCACGCTGATCTGCACTACGTTGGCTCGGTCACGGTGGACCTGGACCTGCTGGATGCCGCCGACATCCTGCCAGGGGAACTTGTGGCGATCGTGGACGTCACCAATGGGGCACGCCTGGAGACCTACACCATCGCTGGGGAACGTGGCTCGGGCGTAATCGGGATCAACGGCCCCGCCGCGCACCTGATCAATGAGAACGACATCGTCATCCTCATCACCTATGCCCAGATGACCACCGACGAGGCCCGGGCCTACAGCCCAAGGGTGGTCCATGTGGACCGGTACAACAGGATCGCCCTGCTCGGCACCGACCCTGCCGAAGCAGTCTCCCCCGGGCTGACGAGCCCGCCCTTCGCACTGCGCAACTCTCGAGGCATGACCCGTATCCGTCAGTAACAGCTTGTGCGCAGGCGCGTCCGCCGAGTTCGGTTAAGACTCACTGACGATTGGCTAACTGCTGTCGAGGGCGCGAGCGGCAAGGCTCAGTCGAAGGTCTCACGGACCTCACGCCGTCGTGGGAATCTCACGACGGAACAACCTTGGCTAACGAGTGTCACGGCTCTCCCTTCAATCAAGAGGTAGTCGCTCTTCCAAGGAGCACGTGCTACTGGCTTTCGGCTAGCAGCAGGAAGCTTGTGGTCAGACTCTGAATACCATCTTCCCGAAGACGCGTCCGTAAAGCATTGCCTGGAGCCCGTGCTTCGCATCCCGGAAAGGCGTAATGGTGTCTATTGGGCAGGATTAGAAAGTGAGAACCAGTCGGCCTCGGAGACCGCCCCGTTCCAGGAGCCGGTGTGCCTCCGCTGCCTGTTCGGCTGGGAATGTCCGGGCCACTCGGAGAGTGAGCTCCCCTTCCTCCGCTTGCTGGCGAAGCCGCTCCAGCGCCCCGCGGTCCTCGGCAATCTCGCGTACGAGAACAGGCAGGACCCGCAGCTTGCGGCGCCCATCCCCTTCATAACCGCGGACGGTTGCAATTGCCCCGCCGTCCTTCACTGCAGGCAGGACGAGCGCGCCTTGCAGGGATCCATCCGCCAATCCGTCGACGCCGTCGGGAAACTCTTCACGTATGCGAGCAGCCACGTCTGCTCCTCTCCTGACGATAATGTCGGCACCAAGGCCCCGCACCACTTCCTCGTCACGCTCGGAGGCATCCGCAATCACGGTGAGTCCCTCGGCCTTCGCCAACTGGACGACATACCCGCCGAAAGCCCCTGCTGCCCCGGTCACGGCCAGTACTTGTCCAGGTCGCAGCTCCATTCTGTTCAGGGCCAAGCGAGCGGTTAGCCCGTTCATCGGCAAAGTGGATGCGGCGATAGCGCTAACCCCAAGCGGGACTTTGACGACGGAGTTGGCCGACAGCACTTTATCTTCCCGATAGGCACCATGTGGAATGACGACTCCCATCACGGGGTCACCAACAGCTAGATGCTCGACACCGTCGCCTACTTCGCTGACGTCACCTGCGACGTCCATCCCCGGTATCCACGGGAAGGTTTTGTCGGGATAATAGGCCGTGTAGGCTCCGGCCCGGAGCTGCGTGTCACTCGGGTTGACCGCAGCCGCGCGAACGCGAATTCGTACCAGTCCAGGGCCCAAAGGCTCCCGCGGAACTTCAATCAACTGCAGGGCCTCCGGCCCGCCAAACTCATTTACTCCAACTGCTCGCATGTTTAGTCTCCTTTTCGTGGGCCGGCTGGTAGGGGAAGTTTCATGGGCCGAACAAGGAGCACAAGCCCTACGCCTCATAGCGCACCATTGCTTCGACCCCGGGGGTTCCGCTGAGGAAGCACTCCGGGTCTCATCCACTCGTCGAGGTTCTGCAAAGTGTCGTCCAGATAGGTGATTACTCTCGCAACCTCCCGTATGTGGGACTGCTCCCGCGGGCTTTCGCCGGCCCTCGTTCAAGCATCGGCCGCATCGTCTGTGTGCTTCACCACGGCGGCACGAAGAGCCCTCAGCTTGTCCTTGCGCTCGGCAGCCGTCGATCTGGCGCTCGTTCAATGCTGGCGGGACCGTCGCTCGAACAATACGTCGAGCAACCTTTCTTCATGGCAGTAGTCAGGCCCGCGACTCTGGCGGAAGGCACGGCGCCCAGCGCGTCGCGGATGCACGGGCTGACCCAGTGCGAGTATGCATCTGCTCGAGGCCGGCGGATTCTGACGTCGCCTAAACCCTCGATTCTGAAGACCCCTGCAGCATCGGACTGGTCCGGTCCGAGGCCGCCCCGGAGGCGGCTTGCGTAAGGACCTGTGGCGATGAAGGGACCGGCAGGAGTCCTACCGACCGCTGAACAGTCCGTTGGAAGTGGTCGCTGACTACCCGGCCGTAGGGGAAATCCCCACTCCTCACCGTCAAAATCAGCCGATGAGCAAACGGGTGGAACACCTGACTCCCTATCCGCGCGCGCTCTCAGGGGCGGTTCCGAGAGGACCGTGGCGGGAGGCGTGACCCTTTCCGCTGTCGATGATCCCGGCAACCGGAACGTCAGGCAGCCGTCCCTTGGAGGGATCGTTCTGCTGCTTCGAGTAACGCGATTCCTCGCTCGTCGCCAACGATGCTGTTCTGCATTCGATTCATCACGTAGGCGACAGTCATGCTGGAACCGAGATCGTTGGTGACGAAGGATCCGCCCCAGCCACCCCAATAGTAGGTGGACTCGTTCACTGGCAGTGGAAGGCCGCGGGAGCGCTTCGCGAACCCCAGGCCCCACGTGATGTGCGCGCCAATTACCCTGTCCACATTGTCAGCCTGTGTCGCGAATACCGACTCGCACGTCTTGCGGGACAGGAAGCGGCGCCCACCGATTTCTCCGCCGTTCGACAGTAGTCGCTGAACCGTGGCGACTGAACGAGCATTTCCGTGGCCGCCGCCAGAGTTGACCTCCGCGCGACGCCACCAGTCGGTGTTTGCGAACTCGGCTCCGACGTTGGGATTCGTTAGACCACGCACCGCGATGCTGTTCGGGTCCTCAAATCCGGCATGGAGGTCGGTGCGAGGTGGGGGAGGAATGATTGGACTGATTCGGCCGTGATCCGCGTCTGGGACCACGATGTGGAAGTCCGCATCGAGCGGGTCGGCCAACTCTTGGTGGAAGAAGTCAGGGAGGGTTTGCCCAGTCACGCGGCGGACAAGTTCCCCGATGAGGAATCCGTGAGTGTGACCGTGATAACCCGAACCGTCGCCGGGTGTCCACCACGGAGCCTGCTTGGCGAGCAGGGAGGTCATCTTCTCGAAGTCGCTGAAATCTGTCGGGTGAAGCGGTGCATCCCAGCCCGCCAGGCCGGAGGTGTGGCTCAGGACATGCCGCACCAGGATGGCGTCCTTACCTTCGGCAGCGAATTCTGGCCAGTAACGGACTACAGGGGCCTCGAGGTCCAGGTCGCCGCGGTCCACCAGCAACAGTGCTGAAACCAGCGCCATCGTCTTGGTTGTCGACCATGTGTTCGTGATCGTGTTCTGCTCCCACCGAGGTCCGTCCTCGGCTTCGGTGGCGAGCCCACCCCAGAGGTCAACGACAATCTCACCTTCCACCGCGACGGCGACGGAAGCACCGACTTCCAGGCCCTTGTCGAAGTTGGCTTGGAAGGCCGCGCGTACGGGCTCGAACCTTGGATCATTGGTTCCGTGAACTTCAACCATGGCTGCTGAGTCTCCTTCACATTTCCCAGATAGAAAACGTCTGCCCTGTGCTGTTTTCTTTGCCGGAATGGGTAGTTTTAGTTGAGCAGGACGGGTGTCATTGCGACAACCAGCCCCCGTCTACGACGAGATCGGCGCCCGTGGTGAAACCCGACTCCTCGCCAGCGAGGAAGGTGATGGCGTTCGCCACCTCCTCAGCAGTGGCGATACGACGCATGGGTGCGTTGTCCTTCATCCACTGCAGCCGTGCCTCTTGGATCTTTGCGACGCGGTCGAGCGAGGGCGTCTGGACGAAGCCCGGCTGTACCGTGTTGACCCGGATGTTCTCTGGGCCCCACAGGACAGCAGCATTCTTGGTCATGCTGAGCACTGCACCCTTTGCGGCGTGGTAGGCGAACATATCGCCCCTGCCACCGCTCGAACCAAAGATCGAGGCCACGTTGACGATGGAGCCTCCGCCCTGCTTTGCCATCTGTGCTCCGACAGCGCGCATGCCTAGCCATACCCCCATCTGGGTGATCCGGATGACTCGGTTCCAGCCGTCGACGGTCTCATCAGTGACTGTCGCCAAGTTGCCCACTCCGGCGTTGTTAACGAGGATGTCGATGCGTCCCTCGGCTCGCATTACCTGGTCGACTACGTTTGCCCAGCTATGCTCGTCGCTGACATCGTGCGCCAGGAAGTGGTCCGCAGTGTCGAGGACTTCGGGCGACGCGCCGGCAACAGCAACTTCGAGATCAGTCGAAAAGACGCTGTAACCAGCCTTCGACAGTCTGGCAGCCGTAGCGGCGCCGATCCCGCCGCAGCCACCGGTGACAAGCGCTGTTTTCTTCATTCCGTGGTCCTCTCAAACCGCCGGCAACGACCGCGGTGCGTATTCGGCTGCCTCTTGCAGCCGAGACCCAAGTCACACACTGTACAATGTATCGAACGCTAGGTCAAGTCCCCAGTGAGACTTATGTGAAGTCGGGCGTACGGGGGGCGCGAAGGACGTGAAGGCAATCCCGGTCAAAAGGCGTCCTCACTCTCCCGCGGCGTCCGCAGAGTCACTGCTCGGTGGATCCAGGCTTAACAGCAGACAAAAACTGCTCCGACGCGTAGAGCGCCTCGGCGCTTTCAAGCTCTTGCTCAAACACCTTGCGCAGCGTGGACGAGGATTCGGCGACCGTCCGCTTGACCACCCCGTTCGCAATCCTCGACCTGAGCGCGAGAGTGCGAGCCAGTGCCACTGCTGTCGATCGCGCCGAGCCAGGTTCGCACAGCTCGTCCACCAGGCCGAGGCGGTGTGCCTCGGACGCGCCGAGCACCCCGCCCAGGTAGGCCAACCGTCGAGTGGCCGACAACCCGATGCGGCGCTCGAAGCTAAACAGGGCGCCCATGTCGGGAGCCAGGCCGATACGGTCGAAGCCCATCGTGAATCTCGCATCCGACGCGGAGACCACGAAGTCACAGACGGCTGCGAGCGAAACGCCGCCGCCCGCCGCCCCGCCCTCCACGGCCGCGACGACCGGGACAGGTATGGCGTGAATCAATGCAACGATCCGCTGCAACTGCCTGAGGATCGCCACCATTTGCTCTTTGTCGGCGGCCGCCATGCGCGCAACGTCTCCCCCGGCACTGAAATAGCCATCACTGCCTGTCAGGACTATGGCCCGACACTCCCGCCCCTTCGCCAAGGACTCCAAGTGCGCGATCAGCTCCCGTTCGACACCCAGGGACAAGCAGTTGCGCCTACGGGCGTTCTCAATCGCCAGGACCACGACACCATCGTCGCCCTGAAGCAGTAGGCACCCGTCCACCAGCGCTGGCGGCGTAGTGTCGCTGGGATTGCTCATAGCGCCATCATGACGGTCGGCTCGCGGCAAGCGTGAGCGCCTCAATTGTTCTGACTGGCACAGGCATCGACTGGTCCTCCTCCATCACCGGCTCGTCCGTCCGCGTGTGCCTTACGCAACCCGACCGCCCGGCGCCTCATATACTGACGCGCTTGACCTAGCGCTAGATAAACACTAACCTATCAGTGGCGCGAAACGCACGCCCCGATGCGTTGTCCCGCACCAGGTAGCGCTTCGTGTTCATAACTGACAGCACTGGAAGGACGCGGTATGGCCTCCACCTCGATGTCTCAGCTCATCACCTTGTACTCGCGGTACTGCGTCGGAATCGACTCAATGGACAGCGAACTGTTCACGACTTGCTTCACCGAGGACGCGGTGATCGAGAGCTCCGCCGGGACGGTACAAGGACACGACGAGATTAGAAAGTGGATGCGATTGTCCCGCGCCGGCTTGCTACATCAGTTCTCGAACATTGTCTTGATCGAGGAATCAGGACCGAGCGCCGTCTGCCGAGCTGACTGGATAATCATCGACGCAGGCGCGATCATCGCGGTTGGCTCGTATGCAGATGTCGTGCAAACGGACGACAGAGGAGTCTCCCGCTTCCGCAAGCGTTCGATTCAGTACACCTGGCGCAAGGACCAGCCGTCGACGTAGGTCAACCGTTGAGATGATCGTGACTGTATGGGGGGCCAATGTAAAACGTCAATCGCCTACGCCGAGCTGCACTCGAGCCTGCCAGTCTGAGACGCGCGCCAAGGACCACCGAATCCGGCCGTCCGCCGGTGGCGAACTGCCCCGACGTGCTCGTGGAGATCGTGACGCTGCGCGAGCCCTAGGACGTCGACAGGGCGTTGCTCCCCAAAGGCCTTGACCAGATGTCCGTCCTGCCGATGGTGACACCGGCAAAGGAGCAGTCGGCAACCACCGAGATCAGCGGGGACACGGCTCGTGCGCACCGAGCGGATCGACAGGATGCGTAGAGTGCGCGTCGAGCGCGCTCAATAACTCAGGCCGCTTCCAACCAACAGGAGATGCGATATGGCCACCCAAGAAGCAGCCAAGAAGGCGACGTCCGCAGATGCCGCACTTGCTAGTTCGTGGCGTCACTACCCCGATCTGGCTCTCCCCCCCATCCTCGCGGCGGCCCTAGAGGACTTTCACAAGCACGGCTACCACGGTTCGACTGTTCGCGGGATCGCTACGGGTGTCGGGCTGACGATGCCTTCGCTGTACTACCACTACGGCAATAAGGAAGGCATCCTCTTCGCGCTTCTAGGCTTCGCGATGGACGATCTGCTCAAACACCTTGCCATGTGCCTCGAGGACGCCGGGGACGATACGCGGGTCCGGTTCGAGAACTGCGTTACCGCAATCGCGCTGCACAACACTAAGCGACGCGATCTGTCGTCACTGCACGACGAGTTCAGATTCCTCGGGCCCGACCTGCGGCCACAGTACGTCGCGAAACGGAGCATCGTCCGAGAGACCCTGATCGGTTTACTGAAGGACGGGATCGAGGAAGGCATCTTTCTCGACGAAGACCCTTACTTCACTTCGCGGGTTCTATTAGGTACGCTCAGCGGCATCCTCGACTGGTACAGGCCTTCAGGTCCACTGTCTGCTAACGACATCGCCGCGCGCTACGCGCGGGACGCGCTACGCGTGGTGTCGCATGGAGAGTCGACCTGATCGATCAACACAGACCCGCAGGGTTAGACGTTCGGAACGAGTGCTCGACGTGCCACGGTTCGTGCTACGCCCGTATGGCCTCCCGGCTGCATCAGCCGAGCGGGATGCTGATTACGTCGCCCTTTACCCGATAAGGCGCCGCGCCGGACAGGGCGGCCTCGTCGAGACGTCCGAAACTAGATCACGGGCTGGTCTTGTTGATCTTCTAACGCAGGAGCCTCTTGTCGTAGTGCCGGGCGTCGTCCTGGCAGTCGAGCCACACGTCCCGCTAGGAGTGTCAGCGATGGTCGAAAAGTGAGCCATTTCGCGGGCGGCGGAGTTCAGCGGTCGTTGCAACAATTTATGGTTCGGTCGCCGGTGAAGTCAGTCTAGCCAGGTGCTCTATGGGACTCTGCCAACCCAGGATTTCGCGTGGTCTGCGGTTGAGTTCAGCGGCGACCTTGGTGAGGTGTTCGGGGCTGTGGACGCCGAGGTCTGTTCCTTTCGGGAAGTACTGCCGGAGCAGGCCATTAGTGTTCTCGTTTGAGCCGCGCTGCCAGGGGCTCGCGGGATCACAGAAATAGACCGGAATCAGCGTCTGCCGCGTAAAACTCTGGTGGCAAGCCATTTCAGTCCTCTGATCCCAGGTCAAAGAATGGCGCAGGTGCGGCGGGAGCGGGGTCATCGAATCAGCTAGCCAGGTGCACGAGGATGATGAAGCGAGTGGTCCGTTCGACCAGTGTGGCGATGGCCGAGTGACCGCCCTTCCCAATTATTAGATCGCCCTCCCAATGCCCCGGTACTAGTCTGCCGATTACTTCCGCGGGCCTGTCCCGGATCATCACCATGTCCGGGAAACGCCTGGTCCGGTGCTCCTTTCGGCGGCGCGGCCGGCGGCCAGTCCGACCGCTGCGCAGCGAGACAGCAGGGTCCACGGCCAAATCCAGGCTTCCACGCCCATAGACAGCTTGATAAACAGTCTCGGGCACGACGTGCATCTCGTGTTGTCCAGGGAAATTAGCGCGTAGACGGTTGCTGATCTGGCGGGGACTCCAGCGTTGCTTCAGATGTTCACGCACGAACTCCTGCAGTGCCGGGTTGGCCGCGATCTTCCCGGTCCGCTGGCGGCTCCGTCTACGTTCGGCGCTGCGCTGGGCCGTCCGCGGACGGTAGTTGCCAGAGGGCTCGTGAATATTCCGGCGAATCTCTCTGCTCAAGTTGAAGGACTGCGCCCGAGTTCCGTTGCGATAGCGCGAATGCTCCGCCCGGCATGCAGGAGGTCCGCGATCGTGATCCGTTCGGACTCGGAGAGAAATCGGGCAGAAATCGCGGCTGGTCTTAGACGCGAGATAGGAGCGATCTTTTTGACGTCGCCGGACTTCAGAACAACTGAGTGGCCGTGCCGCCATCGAGTGCCGGAACTACGGCTGATTCCGACGATTCGGCACGCTTCGGAATTGCCCATTCCCTGTTTCATCAGCTGATCATAGTGAGCCCGTGCAGCGTTCTTTGGAGGGGCACCCCGTGACTTTCGTGGTCGTTTCATATCTGCCAATTGCAACTCCTAAAAGCTCAGGTGTTGCAACGACCACTAGACGCCAAGCCGTCACTATGGCTCACTTTTCGACCGTCACCGACAAGGAGATCTCGTAAGCCTGTCTCGGTGGCAGGCGTCCTGAGTACGACGAATGCCACCGCACGCTCACCTCACTGCTCGTCCGGTACTCCCTACTACTGCGACCTCCCGCGCTGCAGAGTGGGGCCATAAGCTCGTTCTCAGGTCTTGTGAGGAGATCCACTCACTTCCCGACTTGATGACATCTTTCGAATGATCCGTGATGCGTAGGTAATCGAAGCTGTCAATGGTGCCGATATCGCCGGTACGCAGCCAACCACGTGAATGGCCGCCGCCGTCGGCGCCGGTAGGTGGAATCGCTCGGCGCGTCGCGGCCACCGTGGCCCTGGGGAAGATCTCCGTCATGCCCACCCGCGATCATGGCCGCCGAACAGCTCACCCTACCGGGCCCCCGCTCGTACTTCGGAGGCCCGGTCTGATCACAGCCTCCGGTCCATCGTTTCCCGCGAAACCCCGAGCTGCCTGGCCAGCTCGCTTTTGGAAATCCTCTGCGTCCCTACTGGTGGCGACTCTGTGCCCACGACGAATGTAGGATCACCTTCCATGATGCTCAGGTGTCCTTACCGTCGATACCGGAGGTACCCAACTAGGTCACATGTTCACAACGTGCCCAAGAGTTCACCTAAGCAATCCGCTCAAAGATCGCGGCCAGTCCCTGGCCGCCCCCGATGCACATGGTCTCCAGCCCGTACCGGCCCTCTCGGCGGTGCAGCTCGCGCGCCAGCGTACCGAGCATTCTGACCCCTGTAGCGCCGACCGGATGACCCAACGAGATCCCCGAACCATGCGGGTTGGTCCGCTCCTGATCTTCATCGGTGAAGTTCCACTCCCGCATAACCGCAAGTGCCTGAGACGCGAAGGCCTCATTCAGCTCGATGACGTCCATGTCGGCAAGTCCGAGTCCCAACCGGTCGAGAGCCGCTTGGGTCGCCGGCACTGGGCCGATGCCCATCACATGGGGCGGGACGCCTGCGACAGCCCAGCTGACCATGCGCACCAGCGGGCGGAGATTGAGCTTTTCAGCGCGCTCCATCGTGGTCACCAAGCACATCGATGCCGCATCGTTCTGTCCTGAAGCGTTGCCAGCGGTCACGGTCGACTCGGGGTCCTTGTCGAACAGAATCGGCTTCAACGTGGCGAGCGACTCCATTGTCGTGCCAGCCCGTGGGTGCTCGTCCGTGTCGATAACCACCTCACCCTTACGGGTGCGCACCGTGACCGGAATGATCTCCTCGGACAAGACCCCGGAACGCTGGGCGGCGACGGCGCGCTCATGTGAGCTCACCGCAAGTCGGTCCTGCTCCTCCCGGGTGATGGAGTACTCCCGCCGCAGGTTTTCGGCGGTCTCCAGGACCCCATCCGCCATCGGGTACAGGCGGCCACCGGCAGTTTCGCGACCGCGCACGAGCCCATCGTGCATGGTCACGCCCGTGCGCGCTCCCCCCCAGCGCATGTCAGTGGAGTAGAACGATGCGTTGCTCATGCTTTCCGTTCCGCCCGCCACTACCACGCTGTTGGCACCAGTCTGGACCTGCATAATGGCGTTGATGACGGCTTGTAGACCCGATCCGCAGCGGCGATCGACGTGCTGACCCGCCACGCTAAACGGAAGTCCGGCATCAAGCGCGACGATCCGCCCAATGGCCGGCGCTTCACTGTTCGCATTGGCGTGGCCGAGGATGACGTCGTTGATCTCGGCCGGGTCGATCCCGGTACGATCGATTAGCCCTTGGAGCGCCGCGACGCCGAGTTCGGGGGCGGTCACGTCCCTGAACATGCCGCCGTAGCGTCCGATGGGCGTACGAACGGGCTCGCAGATTACAACGTCTGGGACGTTTTTCATAGTAATTCCTTTCAAACGAGATCAAGCCGAGGCGGTTTGGGTTGAGAGCGTGACAAGGTCAACGCCCTCTCGCCGCAAGACTGCGTCTCGGTGATCAGCAGTGGTGGTAAGTGAGATGAGGGCTTCCTCCCCGCAAAACAGCGGGCTCATGTTCCGGTGCTGCAGCTGGCGCGGCGTCGCGCCGGGGCCCTCGAGGCGCAGCGCTTCGGCTAGCAGCAGTGTGGAGAACGGACCGTGCACGACGAGTCCGGCATAGCCTTCAGTTTCGGTCGCGTAAGGCCAGTCGTAGTGAATGCGGTGTGAATTTGCCGTCACTGCGCTGAACCGCATGAGCAGGGTGGGATCAGTGACGATACCCCATCCATGAGCGGTTCTGCGCAGCGGCGGCCCTACGGGCGCGGTCACCGTGGCAGGCACGGAACCGCGATGCTGAGGAGTGCGTGGCCCAGGTTCGATGAATACGAGGTTCTGCTTCTCCTCGAGACAGATGCTGTTGTCGGCACCCCGGAAGACGTGGCTGACGCACACCATCGTGAAGTCCCCGTTACGACCGCGCTTGGCGGCAATGGAGTCAACGATCGCCTCGTGCGTTAGCACCTCGCCCACGCGGACTGGACGGGTGATTGTGACCGAGCCGCCTGCGAACATGCGCCGAAATCCCTGCATCAACGGGAGCAGTCCGCCACGACGAGGATGCCCGTCTGTATCGAGCTCGGACGAATGCGGCCACGACGGCAGTGCGACCCAGTGCCAAAGCGGTGGGAGCTCATCTCCTGCGCGGGGGATCGGCGCACCGGAATCGAGCAAGGATGCAAAGGCACGGACCCGACCTGGATCCACGAGTTCCTCGGTCAGCACCGTACGAGGCTTCCAGCCCGCGTCCGCTCCTAAGGTCGATTCACGGCTCACTGATACCGATCCTTCGATACGCCGACGATATCCGCACCGAGCAGTCGTGCATCGAGCACAACTATGGCGGCAGGATTGGGGATTAGGCCACGCATGGTCCAAACCATGCCTCGCGACCTACGCCCGAAACCAATACGACTTGTGACTACCATTCGATCCTCATAACACTTGCATAGTTTGCGTTTCAAACAATCCGTCGTCCTAAGCTGTTACATGAATCGGCCGCCCGAAATCTCTGCGACCGTACCTGTCATGTAAGACGACAGGTCCGATGCGTAGAACAGGGCGACGGAAGCCACCTCCGCTGGCTCTCCCGCACGTCCCATCGGGATTTCGGCCATCTTCTGATCCCACGCACTCCGAGGCATTGCCTCGGTCATTGCAGAGCGAATCAGACCCGGCTGTAACACGTTGACACGGACACCGTGGTGGGCCACCTCTTTGGCAGCAGCCTTCGAGAGGCCGATGATTCCTGCCTTAGCTGCCGAATAGTTCGTTTGACCGACCATGCCGACCTTGCCGGATATCGAGGAGATGTTGATGATGGACCCAGATCCCGCTTCCCTCATCCGCGCAGCAGCCGAACGGGTACCGTTCCAGCACCCCTTGAGGTGTACGGCGATCACCTGGTCGAACTGCTCCTCAGTCATGGTGCGCATCGTGGCGTCCCGAGTGATCCCAGCGTTGTTGACCACGATGTCGAGCGAGCCGAACGTGGTCACCGCGAAGTCCAGCGCCGCGTCGATACGGGAGGCATCGACCACATCGCACGAGATACCCGCGGCGCGCTCGGGTCCGCCTAGCCTGGTTGCGGCCTCTTCAGCAGCGTGTCCGTCCAAATCAGCAAGTACCACGCGGGCACCAGCGTTGATGAAGGACTCGGCTATCGCCAGCCCGATTCCTTGGGCGCCGCCGGTGATGACGGCTGTCTTACCTTCCAGCAGGTCAATCATGTAGTTCCCCTTCTCGCCGTAGGTCCTTCGTGTACCGAGCCACCGTGCAGTGATCGAATTCCGCTGGATCTCAACGTCATACCAGTGTGAGATCCGTAACCGCCATGCACGCGGATCGAGTCAAGAGCCCGCTCTAAAATACGCTCGCCCCAGGACTCTCGATGCTGGCCGGAGGCAAGCTGCAAATCTTGGGCGCTAGGATGAGCACGCTGTCGCTCGGATCGAGTGAGCGCGATCCAGGTCTTGCGAGTGTTGAGAGACGTCATTGGCCACCTCCCGCCGGAGTCGACGTGCTTGGTTGAGTGACAGGGACACGTGAGGCGAGAATTCGGGCGGCGCGATCGATCACGGGCCGATCTACCATCTGGCCATCGACCAACAACACTCCTACAGCGGCGGTCGACGTGGCCTCCATTATCCGTCGCGCCCAGGCCAACTCCTGCTCGGTAGGTGCGAAGACGGTTGCTGCGGGTGTCACCTGTGCAGGATGGACACATAACTTCCCCTTGAAGCCGAGGGTGGCCGCCCGTCGCACGTCAGCTATCAGTTTGTTCGTGTTGCGAACATCGCTGGTGACGCCGTCCACTGGACCATTGAGCTTGGCTGCCGCCGACGCAAGGACCACCCCTGCGCGCGCGGCAGCCATGGCGCTTTCGTCTTCGGGGTCGACGCCAAGTTCCGCCGCCAGGTCGAACGTTCCGAGGGCTAATCGCTTGACGCCCGGCACTTCTGCGATCTGAGCGGCACGTAGGACGCCCCGAGCGGTCTCGATCAACGCGACAACTTCGGTGCCGGGCCAGCTTGCAGCGATGGCCCCAACGCGTTCGGGGTCCTCACTTTTGGGCACCATGAGGATGACGGGTAAGCCGGTGAGTGCAGCGAGGTCCGCCTCGTGCCAAGGAGTTCCAAAGGCATTGATGCGGACGGCGGACGAGCCGTTGGTTGAGGATAGCCAGCGGACGACGTGGCGGCGTGCTTCCTCCTTGTCGCGTGTCGCAACCGCGTCCTCGAGGTCCAAGACCACGACGTCTGCCCCGGCGGCTGCTCCTTTGGAAAAGCGGTCGGGACGATCGCCGGGCACGAACAGAAATGTTTGGGCATGGGCTGCCGTCGTCATGTTAGGTGGTCCTTAGGGCGGCGGGAACAGCGGTGGTAGACACGACTCCGCGCTCGAACAAGTCGTCGATCTTGGCTGAATCGAGGTCGAGATATTCGCGCAGCACCTCGCGCGTGTGCTCTCCGACTCGCGGAGCAGGTGCCGGCGCACCGCGTTCCCGGTCGATGGAAACCGGCGAGCCAGGAGCGAGGACCGCGCCGATCCCCGGTTGCTCGACCGTGGCGAACATGGGATGGCTTCGCAGCATCGCGCCATCATCCGCCACCATCTCGTCGAATGACTTGTAAGCCGACCATAGGATCCGGGTCGAGGCCAAGGTGCTTTGCACTTCGCTGGCGGTGTGCCGGCCGAACCACTCTGAGACGAGGCCGGCGAGCACTTCACGGTGACGAAACCGGTCACCCTCGTCCCAGAAGTCAGCTTTCAGAGCCTCCCCCAGTCCATCGAAAACAGCGCCGAGACCCATGACCTTTCGAAGATCCGACCACTGCCGGGAAGTCAACGTCACCAGCATGAACCGCGCACCGTCCTTGGACGTGAAATCCCTCCCGAACCCACCATAGATATAGTTGCCGTCTGCGCGCCGTCCGGAACCAGGGTTGAGCATCGCATCGGCAAGATAGCCGAGGTGCCCGGCTGCGGACAGCCCCACGTCCTCGAGTGCGACACGCACCTCACTACCCATGCCGGAGTGTGACCGTCGCCGTTCTGCCGCCATGAGTCCGATGGCGAGGTACAGGCCGGCCGTGAGGTCCCAGGCTGGAAGCGGGTTGTTGATGGGACTGGCATGCTCGGCCGGACCGGTAATCAGTGAGAACCCGGTCGCTGCTTGGACCGTGTAGTCCACCGCCGACCCGCCGTCCGTGGTGCCCGTCAGCAGCACTGAGATCATGTCGGGGCGCCTCTGCGACAGCGCCGCATGTGTCAGTTCGGGCCAACGCTCGGTGTTGGTAAGGAGGATGCCTGCGTCAGCCGCGAGATCTGCCACGAGACTCCGTCCCTCCACCGAACTGAAATCGATCTCGATCGCCTGCTTCCCCGGATTTAGCCCATTCCAGTAGAGGCTGAGGCCGTCCTGGGTGACCGGCCACCGCGAGCGGTCGGGAGCCCCGCCCAGCGGTTCGACCCGAATTACGTCGGCGCCGAGCTGCTGGAGCGTCAGCCCGCACAAGGGCGAAGCCACGAAACTTGATACCTCTATCACGCGTAACCCAGCCAAGGGGCCGCTGCTCGGGTTCCTGAAGTTCATCGCAGGTAGAGCCGCACGGTGTCGATCTCATCGCGCAGCAATCGCACATCCTCGACCGTCGGCCGCTCTGTTTCGCGCACGTCGGGCGCAACTGCTATGTCCCAGCCCGTCGATGACTTGACCTCCTGGAGAGACACTCCAGGATGGACTTCGCTCACTTCGAGCTCGCCAAACTTGTGCCTCCGACGAAGCACCGCAAGCGGCGTAATTACCGTGGAAACCCCGAAGCCGGGCGGCACCATGCGCGGGTCCTCCTCTCGTGCCCGCACCGGACTCGGCGAAGTGCAGAAGTCGAGCACCTCCGGAAACGCATTCGGATCGTGGCGACGAAGCACCACGATGCATTCGCCGGCATTCGGCACGATGTCGGCCGCACCACCCGACCCGGGAAGCCGAACTGACGGCCTCCGCCAGTCTCCGATGAAGCTGGTGTTCAGGCTGCCCCAGCGGTCTACCTGGGCCGCTCCCAGAAACCCCACGTCGACGTTGCCGCCCTGGAGTACGTAACCAAAGAGGACAGGCATGCTCACTACCGATTCAGCGCCCGTGACCAGGACGGAATCGGCGATCCCTTCGGCAAGTGCCGCGGGGTGGGCCCCACAGACTCCGGACTCGTAGACCTGTTCGACGTCCGGGTTGACGGTTCGCATCGCGAGGTTGATCGCCAGGGTCGGCAGCCCTACGCCGGCAAACACGCGCCGCTTGCCGATGAGTTGCCTGGCGGCCACGGTTGCCAAAAACTCCGTGCTCGACGTGGAGACATCGGCATAGGCACTTTCCGGGGTGCTAGCCAGCGTGACTTGCCCTGTCATGAGAAGCTCCTCTCAGAGTCGTGGAAAGCCAGATCCGACCACCGCGGGTCTCCGACCTTGGCGAGGTAAGCTGCCCGGTCGGGGACCTCGTGCACCCACTCGATGAGCCATTCGCTCAACGCCTCGCGATCCTTGCTGATGGGTGTCCACTCGCGATAGAAGGCGTTGTCGCGACGGTAGTGACCTTGAGCGTAGGAAGGATGAGCCCCGCCAGGCACCTCGACGACGGCATCTACGGCATGGGCCGGCAGCAGCGTCAGATTGGGCGTCGCCCGGATGATGTCATCGTCGACGATTTCCTCAACCGTCACGATCACCCGCTTAGCTGCGAATGCTGCTTCTTGATTCGCACCCACGATGCCCCACATCTGCACATTTCCTGCCCGGTCGGCGCGCTGCGCGTGGATGATCGTAACGTCGGGCTTCAACGCGGGCACCACATAGACGTCGGGTCCGCCGTACGGGTCTGCGACCTTTCGGATCTGAGGAGTCAGTTTCGGTAGGTCGCTGCCGGCGTACGACTTCAGCGGGAAGAATGGAAGGTTGGCCGCCCCCGCTTGATAACGGCACACCATGCCGTAGTGGCTGTACTCCTCGACATCGAGCGGCGCTGGGTCTTCCAACTCAATCCGTCGGCGAATCTCGTGAAGTGACCCGGCCGATCCACTCGCAAAGAACGAAGCCACGAGTCGTCGAACGCACCCAGCTGCTATCATCTGCTCGTACACCAGATCCGGTGTCATGCGGCAGACAGTGAGATCACGACGACCTTGCCGGATGATCTCGTGAGCGGCAGCGAAGGGGATCAGATGACCCATCCCCTCGAGCGCCAGGGTCATTCCGTCCTGAACGTACGTGGCAACCGCCGTCGGGAGGTCTACGACCTTGGTAAACGCGGTCATCGACGTGCTCATATGTCGGCTCCTAGGGGGTACGGGGTGTTGCTCCTAAGTCCTCATCATGGGGTCGAGCGCGCTGAGAAATCCAATACTTGTTCAGCAAGGGTTTGTTGCCTAAATCAGTATGAATGTGTCGAGTTTAGGCGGTCATGCTTCTAAAGTAGGGTCTTGGAACAACCCAAGAATCAGGTTCCCACTCTCGGTTCGCCAACTGGAAACCAATGCAGTTGCGCTCTGCCTGTCCGCCAGCCGTCGCTCGCCATGAGTCGAGTGCCCCCAGGCACGCGGAATCGCTGTTAGTCGTTGCTCTTTCCGCCCGGCACCCAAGGTGTGGGTAGAGCCTCTTCGGAAGCCCGCAGCACGGCCAACAGAGCGGGATTCTGGTCATCTTTGCGCCATACGAGCCGCTGGTAGGTCGCCCGATCTCCCTCTTTCAGCGCGATCACCGATATGTCTGTTTGAACGACGCCGGCGACGGCGGTGTCATGAGTGATGGTGACCCCCACTCCTGCTGCCACCATCGCGAGAACTGTGTGGGTGTCGGGGCCCGTTTGTACGATCTGCGGTGAGTAGCCGGCGGCCTTGACCATCTGCATCATCGCCTCCCGAGCACTCGACCCCGGATTCGCAGGGAGCACTACAAATGGCTCGCCCTCGAGGTCTGCTATCGACACCCGCTTGCGTCCGGCGAGGCGGTGCGACACCGGCACCACAACCACGTAGTGCTCCACGGCGATCAGCCGGTCGCTCACCCCTTCCGGGCGTGTCTGCCAGCGAGAGAAAACGAGGTCCAGATCGCCGCCCAAGAGCGAGCGGATCCCTTCATGATGGTACGTCGTATTGCGCAAGGAGAGCTCGATGCCCGGGTGGAGCTCGCGGACCAACCGCCCAAGCCTCCCTACCAGCGGGTGTGATGAGGGACCAGCGAAGCCGACCCGCACCAGACCCGTCTCACCTCGTCCTGCCGACCGCACCGCACGTCGCGCAGCTCGAACACCTTCGAGTACGTCCATCGCCGGGCGTACGAGTGCATTCCCTGCGGTAGTCAATTGCACGCTCCGAGTTGTGCGATCGAACAGGCTCGATCCAAGCTCGCGCTCAAGCTGCTTGATCATTCGGCTCAAGGGCGGCTGAGCCATGTGGAGACGATCAGCCGCTCTGGCGAAATGCAACTCGTCCGCGACAGCGAGAAAGGCCTCGAGGTGATGCAGTTCCATCGCTCAATTATTGCGCAGAACTACAACAAGTTGAAGCGATTGCGTGGCAGGCGAGTAAGGAACATCAGGGACAACTACGTACCCTCCGCTCGGCCGGGGTTTCATAGGGGTGGCGTTCGTGCGCGGTATGTTTAAGCGAACGAAGATGCTTCTGAGCTGGGCAACAGTGTTGTTGACGCACTTTTGTACCCAGATTGTCGGAGTTTTCATGTCCCTTGCGGTCCGTCAAGACGGGCAGCAGTTGGTCTCCCATGCCGGGCTGATCGTGGTGACGTCCTTTGTTGACGCATTCCGACCAGCAGGGAAAGCTCATCGGGGAGAAAATCCTGGTGCGCACCGACAGCGCCGGGGCATCCGGAAATTCCTGCACCACCTCCCCCTCATTAGGCGTGCAGTTCGGTGTCTCCTATCCGGTCCCGTTGATGAAAGCCAATGTGTTGCATGGATCAAACTCTAAGCAGTGGTGGTAGCCGTTACCGGACCAAGACGGCAGTGACCGCACCAACGCGTGGGTCGGTGATGCCAACGACGTGGGACTAACTACTACCCGCCGACGTTAGCTGAACCTGTACCTGCGTGCCGAGCCCCCGCAACCCGGTTTCAAGCGACCTTGCTGGACTGTGGACGGGCACAGGGCCCCGGCCTTCATAAGGAACTCTCCGCGTTGGTATGGACAAGCCCTAGACGCCCGGAAACCGGCCCCGGGCCCGGTTTGAAATGGATCAAGACCCTGAAAAACACCGGGCTCGAGAGTGCTGCCGTTCTGCGACGTTCACGCCAGCCTGGCCTGAACCCACATCGACGCTTGCCGATGAACCTGCTCTCCCGACTGCAACTAACGGCCCTGCCAACCGGACACAAAGCCCGGGCTGGGAAGGAAACGGTGTCGGTACCGGCTATTCCCAACCGCCGGGAGATTCATCATCCGGGCCCTGCGGACCCGGATGATGATCGGTGGCAAAGGCCTGCACGCCGGCACAATCATCACATTCCAAATAGCCATTGCCAGCCTGAATACCCGCCTCGGGCAACCGGACCGACGCCTGGCTGAGACGCACCCGGCCGGCCCCTTCAATTGCGAGCACAACCCATTCGAAGACGGGGGAATCGATGCCGGTCCAGTGACAACGGGGCCCACTGCCGCGCCGAAAACCAAAGAATCAACCGGCACGAGAATCAAACAGGAACCTGACGGAACCCCTCCCCATGAAACATCCTGGCTAGAACTCCTCGAGGATGTATGCTCCGGTCAGCGCCGCTTGGCCACCGATGTTGTAAGTGGACTCCACGACCTCGAAGACCGGGAGGATTGACCAGTCGTCACCCGGATCACCGCCAACCAGCTCGAGCACGGCGTCTCCGCTCCAGAACGTCATGTCGTCCGGATCTGCGGGCTCACTGCGTCCCCCAAGCAGAACGTTCGGCTTGGTAGCTTCTTCCCACGGCGGCCGACGGGCGATTGACGTCGAAGCTGTGAAGGGCTTAACCGGGGGGTCGATTCGTCGCTCCATGCTGAACGAGAGCCGAACGAAGTCCCGGCCGTGACGACCTGCCACGATGTTCAGGACATCTCCAGACCACTCCATGCTTGCATCGCCGGTCTGAAGAGGGTGTCCCCACATTTCACGCCCTGCCGCCGTACCGGAGAAGGTCGTCTTCATTCCAGTCAGCCGGTGCAACACAGGCTCTCCACGATATTGAGCAATCATCCCCAGGTAGACGCCGGTGTACGGACCGAACGTGCTTCGTGCGTGGTGAACTGCATATACCGTTGCCAGCGCAGGCCCGTCCGGCATCTCCATCATCGGAGGTAGCAGTGACTCGAGCACGTCGTGATCGGTCCGAAACACGACGAAGACCTCTTCGCCCTTGTCGTAGTGCCACGGTAGATCGTGGTAGGCCCGCCCAATTCGCTTGTGCTTTTCCACTTCGTAACTCGCTCCTTCACTCAGGCAGTCGCCTACATCGGGAAGAACCCACGTCAGGTTCGAAGACTCATCTGCTCAGCATCTGCACGCGCAGCGTCAGTAGCATCGTCGGCATTCTCCGATTCCTGCGCCAGATCATCGAAAATGATCCCGCGATAACCATCCTCTGCAATTTCGCGGGCCTTCCGCCTGTACTGAGGAGCCGGCCCCGGGTATAACAGGAAGTGACGGGGCTTCCCAGGAATATTGGACCCTAGGTACCAAGCGTTTTCCGCCGCAATCGTAGCGCGGTCATCCCCATCACTCGCGGCCTTATTGATGTGATCGGTCCACGCGTCCGCAGCTTCTTCGGTCGCCTCGAAGTAGCGGGCCGCCTGCTCCTCAGTGTAGGCGAGCAGATCGTTGATCCACCGGACCTGAACCGCCGTGGAAGGCGGCACGTTGCCCGATACCACGTGGACACTTCCGGGCATCAGCAGGTTGGGGAACCCTGGCACGAGCATGCCGAGCAACGTTCGCGGCATGTCGCTCCACGCATCAGCCAAAGAGATCCCGTTGCGCCCGCGGATGTTCATCCCGAGAAGCGACCCCGTACCCGCATCGAACCCGGTGGCGAAGACGATGATGTCGAATTGGTGAAGATCGCCAGACCGTGTCTGCACTCCCTTCTCGGTATAGGTGATGATTGGATCAGCGCGCAGGTCATGCAGACTTACGTTGTCGCGGTTGAACGCCTCGTAGAAGCCTGCCACGAAGGGCGGCCGCTTGCCGCCATATCCGTGGTCCTTCGGCAGAAGGAGATCTGCCACCGCCGGGTCGTGAACGATGGACCTGACCTTCTCACTGATAAACGCGGTCCAGAGAGCATTGGCCCGAGGGTCAGTCTCCGTGCCTTTGAAGTTGTCCGAAACCTTGCGAAGGCCCGGCGAGTTCCACAGGTCCTCGTACTTTTTGAGGCGCTCTTCTTCACTGACCTCGAATGCGCTCCTCGGGTCAGGATCGTGCGGAAGGCCCATGTCATCCTTCTGCATCTTCGCGTAGATCTCTGAATAGCTCGCCTTTATCTCGGCCATCTCGTCAGCGGAGATCGGCCGGTTGTTGAGCGGTGTCGACCAGTTCGCGGTGCGCTGGAAGACGGTCAGCGACTCGGCCTCATCAACCAGGAAAGGAACGATCTGCACGCCACTGGAGCCTGTGCCCATCACTGCGACCTTCTTGCCCTTGAAGTCCACGGGAGTCTGCGGCCACCTGCCGGTGTGGTATACCTCGCCCCCGAATAGCTCGCGGTTCGGGATGTCGGGCATGAACGGCGTCGAAAGATTTCCGGTCGCCGCTATGAGGTACTTCGTATGGACTATCTTGCCGGTGCTCATGGTGACCACCCAAATCGCCTGGTCTTCATCGAACACGGCGCTGACGACTCGCGAGCTGAAGTTGATCAATTTGCGCAGATCAAACCTGTCGATTACATGGTTCATGTAACTTTCAATGTCGGGCTGTGCCGCAAACAACTCCGGCCAGTCCCAGTCTTGTAGCAGCTCCTTGTCGAAGAAGTAGCCGTAGGAGTAGCTCTCCGAGTCGAATCGTGCGCCTGGGTACCGATTCCAAAACCATACGCCGCCGACACCCGGCGCCTCTTCGTACATCTCGACGGCAAGGCCCATCTTGTTGAGCCAGTAGAGTTGGTGGATGCCCGTGATTCCGGCACCCACGACGACCGCGTCCAGCACCTTTGGCCGGGTTTTCAATTGATCTACGCTTGACATTGCGTACGTCCCTTCTGCTTCTGTAATCGCCGATCGCGTCGTCCCTGACTTCGTCGATCCAGCCTCCGCGTCCGCTTCTCGTTGAGTGCACCGCCGTCGAGGCCTCACCAGTTTGCACCGGCGGCAGCAGCCTGACAGTTATCGAGCGCTAAGTCAATAGCTTACCTCCGTCGCCCGCGCGCGAAGACGTCGCATCGTCGCCCTCAGCGATGCCTTGGGCGGACCGCCCCGACCGCGGTGCTTCATGCTAATTACTTCGCAAAATCCAAGTCCTACCTCGCGTAGCAGTCCTTCCGCGAAGCAGATCAGCTGACGGGCGGCGGATCTCCCTGCCAGAGGGGTTGGGCAGTCGTACGCCGCGATCGGACTTGATGTCGATTACGAGGGTCCGGGTCTTATCGACCCCCAGGGTGATCAGCCTTCGTCGGCATGAGTCCAGATGCTTGGCGACGCCCGCCGTTGCGTGGTCTAGCCAGTGACGGACGCGACCATGTCCAGGATCAGGCCCTTCTCCTTCTTCGAGGCCTGACGGTAGGCCTGCGCGACTTCCTGATGACCTGACCTCCACCCCAGATGCCCGCTTCTCGGCTCTCGACAGAACCGGCTTGCGATCGCACGTTTCGATTGCAACCGATCTCATAGTGGCCGGAGCCAAGGTGGTGCTGTTGGATTCGGTAATGCTACCGTCTTTGTTCTTTCATTGTATTAATTCCCTTGCGCTTGACAGCTCTTGTGTCGCCTGTCACTATTTCTGCACAGGTAATGCTCTTCCATAGAATGGAAGAGCGAGTCAAGCTAAGAGGGAATGCATGACAACGAGGTCTGTTGACCTAGCGCTCGATAAGGATTAGCGTGTGTCTTGGGCCACAGAGCGACGCGCGCTTGGCGTCCACGCAAAATCAATGACGATATAGCGACTGACAGGGGAAACCATGCCTCACGACTCTGCGATCCGGCTCACGTGCCCCACAGGCCTAATGCGCGCACCGCGGGTAGCCAGGTCTTCCCATAACGCTGCCTGCTTGGGTGTGGCCGAGACACGTGTTGCGGGACTGCACCTTTGGCAGGAAGCATGAAATCGGTGGAGCCGACCAGTACGCCCGCCACCCTGGCGCCTGCCCTCGAGGTTCGCGGGATCAGCAAAACATTCGGTGGTAACCGGGCTTTGATCGATGTGGACCTTAAGGTCCGCTCCGGTGAGATCCATGCGCTGGTGGGTCAGAACGGAAGCGGGAAATCGACGATCGTCAAGATCCTTGGGGGTTATCACGCGCCCGATGCGGGTACCGCCTTGGTTGGAGGCCAACCGTTCACCCTTGGGTCTGCGATTAATGCCGGTCAAGCCGGGCTGCGCTTCGTCCACCAAGATCTGGGGCTGATCGAGGATCTAACAGTGGCCGACAATTTCCACCTCGACTCGGCAAAGGGTGGCTGGGCGCGGAGCCTATCCAGGACTGCCGAAAGAAAGGTGACGGGCGAGGCGCTGAGCAACTTCGGGTACGACATCGATCCGAGTTGCACAGTCGCCAGCCTCACCGCCGCCGAGCGAACGGCGGTAGCGATAGTCAGAGCGATCTCCGGCGACGGTGGCAGTCCTCACCTCCTCATCCTCGACGAGCCGACTGCATCATTGCCTAACGCGGATGCCGAGATCATGTTCGGCGCACTGAGAAGGCTGGCGGCCCGAGGCAGGTCGATCCTCTTCATCTCCCACCACTTCGACGAGATCCTGAATATCGCCGACCGCGTCACGATCCTTCGCGACGGTCGCAATGTGGCGACCCGTGATGTCGCTGGCCTTGATAGCGCAGAACTCGCACGCCTCATGCTCGGCCGCACTCTCGTCGCAGGAGTGACTGACGGTATGGAGTCCGCACGATCGCGAATGTCGGACGCGTCGGTGACGCTTTCAGTTACTGCTCTGCGGACGGGGAGCGTGCGTGGGATCAACTTCACGGTGCGCCGAGGTGAGATCTTGGGGTTTGCCGGGCTGACCGGGTCGGGCCGAGAAGAAGTGGCGCCGGCGCTGGCCGGGCAGATCGACAGACTCGGTGCGGTCGAGGTCAACGGGAGGACAATCGCCCCCGGGAAGGCGCGCGCCGCAATCAGTGCGGGAGTGCAATATCTCCCTTCCGAGCGGCGACGAGATGGTCTCTTCCTGGAAGCCACCGTTCGAGAGAACATCCTCATCTCGGACCTCGACTCAGTAAGCCGATTCAAACGACTGCAACGCAGGCTTGAGCGTGCGGAGGCAGGTCGGTGGGTAAAAGCTCTGGACGTGCGCCCTGCTGAGATCGAGATGAAGGTTAGCGAACTCTCTGGCGGAAACCAGCAAAAGGTGGTCCTGGGGCGGCTGCTGCGGATGAACCCCACCCTTCTGGTCCTTGACGAACCTACTCAAGGGGTGGACCTAGGTGCCAAGCTGGCGATTCATGAGTTGATCGAGAAGGTCGCAGCGGATGGCGTCGCGGTAGTCCTGTGTACCTCCGACGAGGATGAGCTGGCGAATCTGTCGCACCGCGTGATGGTGATGCGGAAGGGCGGGATTGGCGCGGTGCTCGAAGGTGGGGCCATCAGTAGGGAACGCCTTGAGGAAGAACAATTGTCAGTGCCGTCGATCGGCACGCGAAACTCGTCCGGATGGGATAGGTCCGCGTGAAATGAAGAAGTCTATGCTACTGCAAGTCTTGAGCCCCCGGCGCGTGAGCGTGCTCTACCTCTTGGCGGCAATCATCATCACCTTTGGGATCATCAGTCCCAATCTATTCCTCTCGATGCTGACCTTTCAGGCGGTGGCGTCCAGCCAGGCGATCGGGACGATGCTCGCGCTGGCAGCGCTCCTGCCGTTGGTCGTGGGAGAGTTCGATATCACCGTCGGCGTCAACATGGCGCTGGGCGTTGCCATCGTCACTTGGCAGAGCGCTCTGCACCCCGAGGGCAGCCTGCCCGCCATCTGCATCGTGGCCGTCGTCGTCTGCACACTGGCGGGACTGGTCAACGGCGTGCTGGTCGTCAAGTTGAATGTCAGTTCCTTCATCGCAACGCTTGCGATGAGTCAGGTGCTTGCAGCCATCGCGCTCAAAATTTCCAACAACCAGCAGCTGCGCGGCGACTTCAGCGAAGGCTTCTCCAACTTCGGACAGGCCCGGTGGCTGGGGGTACCCGCGCCACTGTACTGCGCCATGGGTATTGCAGTCATCCTGTGGTACTTGCTGGAGAGGACGAAGCTGGGCCGGCACATGTTTGCGACCGGCATGAATCGCGAAGCGGCACGACTGTCAGGCGTACGAACCGATGCCATGGTCTTGGGGTCGTTCGTTGCCTCGGGTTTCATCGCAGGACTCGCCGGCATCGTGTACGCCGCGCAAGTTGGCATATTCGCCAACACCATCGGGATGGCTTTGATCTTCCCGGCATTCGCCGCGATCTTCCTAGGTGCCACTCAGTTCAACCGCAGACCAAACGTCTGGGGCACGATTCTGGCGATCCTGACGTTGGCCATCGGCGCACAGGGCTTGCAACTTACGTTGCTCGAAGGCGGATTCTGGATCACGCCAATGTTCAACGGCATCGCCCTCGTCCTCGCAGTCATCTTCGGTGCTCGACAGATCAAACGCGCGAAGCAGGACCGGCCGACCGCTCCCTCGGACAGGGCAGATGGGGAACCAGCCACGGGCGGTGTCACACAGCGGGCGTCTCGGTCGTGACTCGCGACTGTGAGGACACCTGTCCCGTTCCTTAGTTGAGCGTTCTATCGCCGGACCGCTGCCAGTCTACGCACGTCACCCAAGCAGGCATTAATTGTCGTCAAGAAAGGGCACTACTTTGCTAGATATACGAAAACGTCTCCGTTCGTGTCGACTAGGCGTCCTCGCGTGCCTTGCCGCCCTGATGGTCGTCACCGCGTGTGGCGCAGGATCGCCCGACACAGGGTCGTCGAGCGGCAACACGAAGGACACCGAGGCGGCGAAGGCCGCGGCCGAACGCCTCGAACCTCTGCTGCGTCCTGTCACTGAGATCGCGCTCACTGAGTCTCTGACCGCCACGCCCGCGGCAGGGAAGGTGGCGTACCTGGTGTACCCCGCTAACCCGACCACCATAGGGCTCGTCGAGCCCTTTAATGAAGCAGTGCAGGCGCTGGGCTGGACCCCCAGGGTGATCGGGTTCGAGTCGAGCGATCCTCAGGGGGCGGTCAACGGCATCAGGCAGGCCGTCCAAGCTGGCGCCGACTATATCGTCGAGGTCTTGGGGGATATCCCTGCGATTAAGCCAGGACTCGACGTGGCGAAGGCTGCGGGAGTGCCGGTCGTCCTCTACTCCGGGACTGGCGAGGCGGATGCCGCAACGAACGGAGTCCACGGGATGCTGGGCACGCCTGAGGGTGCGTTGGCGACCCTGCTGCCGCCCATCGACTGGGTGATTGCTGACAGTGAGGGGTCCGCGAGCGTTCTCATGGTCGGTCTTCCCGAGGCCGAGATCGTTAGGGTAAGCACCGAGCTGGCCGTCGGGCACCTGAACGAGACATGCAGCAACTGCACGGTCCAGCAGTTGGGAGTCTCTTTTTCGCAGATGGGAGCAGGCGGCCTGGCAGATCTCGTGGTTGCCGAGCTGCGGAAGCACCCGGACATCAAGTATGTCGTCGCTGCCCTCGCGCCCGCAGCCAACGGTCTGCGTCAGGCACTCGATGCAGCAGGTATGAATGATGTGCAGATCGCGGTGCCCAACATCACGGAGGATCAGCTCGACGGGCTGCGGGATGGTGAGTACACCATCGGCACAATCAACGGTTTGGGCGAAGTCTCTTGGCTGGCTGCGGACATGTTGGCTCGGATCGACCTGGGCATGGAGTTCGATCTTGAGGATTACGCAGCCTCACCCTTCCAGACCTTTGACCGGACGACCATTGGTGACGTGGAGAGCTGGACCGGCACCAAGAACTATGAAGATCAGTACCGCGCCCTGTGGGGCAAGAACTAGCTTCATCGCCACGTTCGCTCAGTTCTCGAACCATGTGGAAGGAAGCTGTGATGGAGGCCCAGTCAACTTTAGGGATGCCCATGCTGATCAACGGACAACTTGTCTCCGGTGAGGCGGCGTTGCTCGATGTTGTTGTTCCCGGCGAAGGGGGCCGTGATCGCCCACGTGCCGGACGCGACCGACTCCCAAGCTGGATGAGGCAGTGAAGGCGGCGCAAGAAGCCTTTCTCGTCTGGCGCCGAGCAGAAGTTGAGCGTCGCCGAGATGTTGGGCGGCTCCTCGGCAAGACCCTTCTGGACCATGTCGACGAGCTGGCAACGCTACTGACGACGGAACAAGGTAAGCACTTGGCTGCGCACCTGCGCCGAAAGTTCCCGCACGTCCTAGTGGTGCGAGGTGCTGGCGAGGCTTGACGTGCGCGGACACAGACCGACGAGACCGACACTCACACGATGATCACGCGACGAGTGCCTCTTGGAGTGGTCGCGGCTATCGTGCCCCCGAACTTCCCTGTGAGCCTGGCCATGGACTTGACCTCAACGCATAAAACGGCTGAAGGGCCGGGTCCAGCGATTCGGCCCTTCAGCGTCCGGGCAGCAGACGTCGTGGTGCCCGTGTCACATTACCGAGGACTTACCCGCCCCCCAAGTGGGGCGAGCAACTCACAACTGGTTCCGTTAGTGAAATGAGGAAGGGCTATGTCAGCTTTGGAAGCAAGGGCTACCGTAACGACGGAGCGCGGCGCTCATCCCGTCTACGGCGGTCCGGTAGTGGACCTGCCCACACGGTTCGGAGTCTTTCGGGCTCAGGCGTGGATCGATGAGGTAACCGGGGTCGAACATCTTGCCGTCAGCTCGCCCGTTCCATCCGTGGAGGGAGCAGCACCCCTTGTAAGGCTGCACTCGGAATGCCTTACCGGTGATGTTTTTGGCTCATACCGTTGCGACTGCGGCGAGCAGCTCGACTATGCATTGGAGGTGATCAGCCGGTGCGGCGGGACGTTGCTGTATCTTCGCGGGCAGGAGGGGCGGGGCATCGGTCTCGCCAACAAGATCAAGGCCTACGCGCTTCAGGAAGCCGGTTTCGACACGGTGGAGGCCAATGAACAACTGGGCCTGCCGGTAGACGCGCGGTGCTACGTCGCTGCTGCTCAGATCTTGATGCAAATGGGCTTGCGGGAGGTGCGGCTCCTCAGCAATAACCCCGACAAACGGAAGCGACTCAACCAGGCCGGGCTTTTCGTCACCGGGATGGTGCCTGCAGAGGTTCCTTTCCGAGATCAGAATATCCATTACCTGCAGACCAAACGAGAGCGGATGGACCACCGATTAAATCTCGGAAGCGAACCCGTTTCACCAGCAGTATTTGCGTCAAACGGAGGGGCCGGGGACCTGCAGTTCAAGGCACAGTAACTAGGGGCAACCGTCTGCGGAATCGTTCCGGGCCCGGTGTCAGCAGGCCGGACGACGCTACCTTTCAGGCTGTCCGCTTTTCATGGCGCAACCTGTTGGACGCGATGCTCATCTTGCATACAGAGTGACTTAAGGCGAACAACAAGACTTGCTGGTGCTGGGGCCCTGTGACATTTTGCGCCGCCCACGTTAGGACCCGTTCAGCCTAAAAGTGGGGAGCCGGTCGCCTTCCGCGCCGGCAAGCCTCCTACGTCGTGTTCAACGCCTGAGCCACGCAGATACTGTAAGTGCACCGCCGGTTTCGCTCAGCGCGAGCCTCAGCTCAAGACCGCCCAGTAATGGGAATCTTTTGGACCACTGCAGGCGCGCGGCGATGCTCCAAACGGTAGAGTGCTGCTGCCTCTCGATAAGCGCGAGGACTTCGCTAGATGTATTGACCACGGAGGTTAGGAACATGCGGCGTGGTTAGGTGACAAAAAGAAGACCTCCGAGTGGAGTGGGGCTTGTCTAGAGTCCGAACCACAAGGAGGTCTTCAATGTCCCATGCTAACGCGCTTCTGACGCCCAAGGGACGGCTCCGGCTGGCCCGGTGCATCGTCGATGACGGGTGGCCGCTGCGCCGTGCTGCTGAGCGGTTCCAGGTGTCGGTGACGACCGCAGCGCGGTGGGCGGCCCGTTACCGGGAGCAGGGGAACACGGGATGGGTGACCGTTCCAGCCGGCCCATCAACTCCCCGCGGCGGACCTCCATGCGGCGGGAACAGCGGATCGTCGCGATCAGGATCAACCGCCGCTGGGGACCGGCACGGATCGGCTATCTGCTGGGCATTCACCCCTCCACCGTGCACCGTGTGCTGTCCAGGTTTGGGCTGGCGAGGCTGTCGTGGCTGGACCGGGCCACGGGCCGGGTGATCCGCCGCTACGAGCACCACAGCCCCGGGGACCTGGTCCACGTCGACATCAAGAAACTTGGCCGGATCCCCGAAGGCGACCGACACCGCAGCGTCGGCAGGGCCCGCCGGTAACCGGAACAAGACCGGCACCGCGGCGAACCGGAGACCGGGTCACGCGTTCCTGCACAACGCCGTCGATGACTACTGGTCAATACAGCTAGACCTTACCAGGGCCAGGGACCTCAACTCACGCGCACGGGCGGTGAGGCCACGAAAGCGGTATTCGTGTGCCGGCAGTACTTCGAAGTCTTCATCCTCTTCGATGCGGTCGAGAGATTCAGGGCAGCTGCGCAACGGATCAGGATCGCCTCGCATTTCAAGCGACACATTGGCTGTTATTCTCGGAAGAACGTGGTCGCCGCTCAAAAATACCTTGCGCCTTTCATCTCGCAGGCAGATGTGGCCGGGAGTGTGCCCGGGGTTTCCACCACCGTCAGATCGCCTCCGGAAATGGGACCGGGTCCCCGTCACCTACAGGTAGATCTGCGCTGGCAAGCCGCTTCAGATGCATCAAGCCATCGACATTCAGCGCCACTTCCTGGACATGGACTACGGGCACGTCCCACACACGCATACGCGAACGATCGGCAGCTGCTTCTTCCCATGCATAATCAAAGGCAGAGATATACCGACGATGATCGCGGCGAGCTGCCCGGAATGCGCGGCAGCAATGTCCGCCAGCTCACCCGCCCATGCTTGGACGGATTCGGGGAAGGCTGATGCCGCTTGCCGGAGGCCGGGGTGCGCGTCGGTGAGCTCATCGCAGATGTGGTTCCCGCGGGCTAACAAAATTGGGAGAGCACCGCCGAGAATTGAGATGTGGGAGGTTTGAGAAGAGCGGTCGGACTGCGGGAGCGGGAGAGGGGAGTGCGTCGTCGAGCCTCGAAGCGATAGACCACGTGCCCCTGGCCCTCGTGGGCCGCCGTCGGCCCTAGAGGCACCGCCGTCTCGCAGGATGGGCCGAACTCATGACCAGGCCCACCGAGCGTTTGAAGCGCGTCGGCAGCTCCTGGATGGGACTGGGACCGCTCGAACTAACGGTGCCGAAAAGTGGGCGGCCGCTTATTCAAGGAAGGCATCCATGACCTCCTTCTGATCATCGGTGGCGAATCGAGATTGGAACACCCGCCGCTGAAGGCGATGGCCTTGCGCGGCCTGTCCAAGGTCCGCCTCGCCGGGCCTCAACACGCCGTCGCCTGCCACAAGTCGCAAACCGCTAACAGAGTTTGCTTAGCCACGCGTCCAGAAATCAGCTAGACCAATCGCCTCGTTGAGTGAGAGCACCGTGTATCCGCCGTCGATTTCGTAATGGCGCCCGTGATGAACGAGGCATCGTCGGAGGGGAGGAAGCGAATGAGCTTGGCGACTTGGTAAGGCCGACCACGGCGTGCCTGGTGGCCATACATCTGATTTGCCGGGCTTGCGACGGCCCCATGCAACCGATGAGAGTTGACGATCACCCCGCTCCCGCTGCGACTATCGCAGGGAGCTGATGGGGATCTGGTAGCGCATGCCGTAGGCGACGCCTTTAAGGTTAGCGTCGACGACCCTGTCCCAGTCATCAAGATCCATCTCGCCCGTCGATGCGGTTCTGCTGCCGACACCTCTGCGTTGTTCACCGCATAGTTCAGGGTCCCGTATGCCTTGAGGGCAAAGTCGGAAACCTTCCTACTGGCGTCGGCTACTGCAGTGTGGCCCTAGACCAACTTTCGCTTCACCGCCGACGGCTCGGATACCCTCGACCACACTTTGCGAAGCATCCAATTCGAAGCCGGCGACGACCACATTGAGTCCGAGTGATCCGAGCTCATTCGATGTTTCCTTACCGATGCCGGAACCGCCACCGGCGACGACCGCTACCTTGCCCCCAAATGCCGTTCGGTACTCCTTCCCGATTGGTTCAGGGGACGGACGGCCGCATATTCTCCATCTACGTCATCCTTGTGAGAGACGCTCCAGGATTGTGACGTTGGCGAGGCCACCGGCCTCACATACGGCCTGCAGGCCGAAACGACCGCCGGTGTCTTCAAGGTGATGCAGCATCGTCGTCAGAATCCGGGTACCCGAGGCGCCGAGCGGATGTCCCAGCGCGATCGCCCCGCCACGCGGATTAAGCTTGTCAGGATCGGCATGGAACTCGGCGGCCCACGCCAAGGGAACCGACGCGAATGCTTCATTGACTTCATACGTATCGAAGTCACTGATCTGCATACCCGTGCGCTCAAGGACATGCCTCGTCGCCTCGATAGGTCCAGTCAGCATGATCTCCGGATCGGAACCTCGAACGGCGAAGGCGTGGAAGCGGGCGCGCGCCCGTAGCCCAAGACTCTCAGCGCGCTCTGCCGACATGATCAGGACCGCGGAAGCACCGTCAGTCAGCGGAGACGCGTTCCCTGCCGTGATACTCCAATCGATCTCTGGATAACGCGCAGAGAAATGTTCGCTCTGGAACGCTGACGGAAGCCCGGCGAGTGCATCGACCGTGGTCGTTGCCCGTATCGTTTCGTCGCGAACATGGACCTCTCCGTCCGAGACCTCCACAGGAACAATCTCACGAGCGAACTGAAACTTCTCCGTCGCATGAGCAGCTCGCTCGTGAGAGCGTGCTGCGAAGGCGTCCAGGTCACGCCGGCTCAAGCCCCATCGCGAAGCCATGAGCTCGGCGCCAATTCCCTGTGGGGGCAGGCTGGTGAACTTCGATGCCAGCGGCCCATGCGGGTCACCGCCCTGTGTGTTCGAATACATCGGGATCCGGCTCATCGATTCGACGCCACACGCAATTGCTACGTCATAGGCACCAGCCATGACGCCCTGCGCAGCGAAGTGCGCGGCTTGCTGGCTGGACCCACACTGTCGATCTACCGTCGTGCCTGGCACGTGTATCGGAAGGCCCGCGGCAAGAGCGGCACTACGAGCGATGTTTAGGGACTGGTCACCGATCTGGCTCACGCAGCCAGCAATGACGTCGTCGATGGTCGTCGCGTCAATTCCAGTGCGTTCAACCAGTGCGGAAATGACGGTCGCTAGCATGTCGACGGGATGCACGCCAGATAGCGCCCCGCCTTGTTTTCCCTTGCCCGATGCGGTTCGCACCGCATCGACAATCACCGCGTCGCGCATGTTCATTTCTCTCCCTCGGTGATGGCGGCCTCTCCTGAGAAACGCGCCCGGAGTTCCCTCTTATTGTGCTTTCCAGTGGTAGTCCGCGGAATCTCCTCGATCCGCTCGAAGTGCTCGGGCACCCACCACTTCGGTACTTTATCGGCGAGGAACTCGCGCAATGCCTCGGTATCGAGATCATCCGACGCGACGATGAAGGCGTGAGGTCTTTCCATCCAGCGCGGATCCGAGCGGGCCACGACGGCAACCTCATGAATATCTGGGTGATCCAGGAGGGCTTGCTCAAGATCGACCGAAGAGATCCATTCGCCGCCGGACTTGATCACGTCCTTCGACCTGTCCAACAGGGTGATCCAACCCTCACGATCCACGGTTGAGATATCGCCCGTGCGCAGCCAACCGTCGTGAAACTTGTCCGCCGCCTGCTCGTCACTCAAGCCGTAGTAGTGAGACGATACCATCGGTCCGCGAACCTCGAGTTCACCCCGCGACTTCCCGTCGTGAGGAAGCACCGCACCGTCCTCGGCAACGATCCGGACCTCGTAGAAAGGGCTCACCCGCCCACCCTTGACCCGTTTCGCCAGAAGCTCCTCCTCACTTGCTCGTGGATCTACGTAAGTGACGGCCGCACCGGGGAACGTCTCAGTCATCCCCCATCCGGAAACGACATCGACGTCAAAGTCGTCCCTCATCCGCACGATGAGGTCTCGCGGCACCTGGCTACCGCCGAGAAATAGCTTGCGAACAGAGGCCAGTACCTGAGTGGTGTTGCTGCCCTTCTCTGGACCCGAGTCCAGATACCGGATCAGGTCCATCCAGATGGTCGGGACACCGGCCGACCACGTCACCTCGTGCGCCGAAATCATCCGGGCGAGACTGGCCGGTTGCAGATACCGGCTGGGCATAATGAGATCGGCACCCGTGACGATGGCAATGAACGGCAGACCCCACCCCACCGCGTGGAACATCGACACCGTGGCAAGGACGACATCGTGTCCGTGGATGCCTACGACGTCGCCCCCGGCCATCGTGAGCGCATGGAGCACAATGGACCGATGCGAGTACAGCACGCCCTTTGGATCCCCTGTCGTGCCCGACGTGTAACAGAGCGCGGCGCCGCAGCGCTCGTCAAGCGCCGGGAACGCGTACCCTTGAGCGTCTTCCTCGATGATGTCCGCGTACCGGATTACCGGCAGGTCAGCTGCGGGGATCTCGCCGTCGCCGATGACCACGATGAATTCAACCGACGGCATCAGCGGCAGCAATGGGAAGATCTGTGCGCTGAGCGAGTCATCGACAATGAGTACGCGGTCCCGCGCGTGGCGCACCGTCCACACTATCTGGTCGTCGTGCAGGCGCAGGTTGATCGTGTGCAGCACGACGCCCATGCCCATTATGCCTAGGTAGGTCTCCATGTGCTCGGCGTTGTTCCACGCGAACGATGCGATGTGATCCCCACGGCGGATCCCGCGGCGATCGAGCGCCGCCGCCAGACGCTCACACCGGTCCGCCGTTTCCGCGAAGGTCTGAGAGTCGGACTCACCGTCGGCATCTCGGACCGAAACGATCCGGCTGTCAGGATGCACGTTCCGCATGCGCCACAGGAAATGGGTCGTTGTCAGAGGAAAGTCCATCATTAGACCCGGTGAAGCCGTCATCGCCATCTCGCTGCCCTCAATCGTTTCTTCGTACCCCACGATTGCCGTCTCCATTCTTTTACTCATTATGATCTCGTCGTCGCAGCATGTCCGACTCAGAGCTTCTGCGCCTCTCGCTGTCACCCGCGGAGAGTGACTCCGGCTTGGCGCGCCGCACGCTGTGCCATCATTTCTTCGATCTCCGCCTCATCGAAGTCGAGGTTCTGCAACGTTGCCCTGGTGTGACGCCCGGGAGCGACACAGGTCGGCGCCGCGAGGTCAGCATGGCGTGAGAATCGCGGCGCGGGAGCCGGGTGTGTCATTCCATGCACCTGCGAATAAACCGCTCGCGAGGCGAGATGCGGCTCAGAATGTACGTCGGCGGACCGGATCACGGGCGTGACGCAAGCGTCTACTCCGGTAAAAGCCTCCATCCAACTCGCCAGCGGTGCGCCCGCGAACGCCTGCGCGATGAGGTCCCGAGTTTGCGGCCAGTGCGAACGATCGTGCTGCGAGAGCCCATGGAGAGCATCGCCCAATCCGAGCGTCTCGATCAATCTGTTGTAAAACTTCGGCTCAATTGCCCCGACTGCAATCCACTCGTTATCCCGCGTGCGGTACACCCCGTAGAACGGCGCGCCTCCATCGAAGATATTGCCCCCGGCGCTGTCGTCGTCCCACATTCCGTGATGACGCATGGCGTGCAGCATACCCGTGAAGAGCGCTGTTCCGTCCACGATCGCTGTATCGACCACCTGCCCCTGCCCCGTACGCTGAGCCTCGTACACTGCGGCCAGCACACCGAACGCGAGGAGTAGGCCGCCGGCGCCGAAGTCACCCAGAACGTTCAACGGAGCCACTGGAGTGCCGTCTGACGCAACGGTAGCGGCGAGCATGCCGCTCACGGCCAGATAATTGATGTCGTGACCTGCGGTCGCCGCCCTCGGCCCGTCTTGGCCCCACCCCGTCACCCGTCCAATGACGAGCCTGGGGTTGCGCGCGCTCAATGCCTCGGGTGCGAAACCGAGCCGCTCAAGCACCCCGGGGCGAAACCCCTCGAGCAGCACATCAGCCCGGTCGATGAGGCGCTGCGCGGCTGCAGCACCGCTCGAAGTCGTGAGGTCGAGCGCGACCGAACGTCTTCCCCGCGTGAGGACAGCATGTGCCTCCACATTGATGTCACGCACATCCACGTTGGTGACTCGCTCCACGCGGGTAACGCTTGCTCCAAGATCGGACAGCAGCATGCCCCCGAACGGGCTCGGCCCGATGCCTCCGAGTTCGACTACTTCCAGCCCCACGAGCGGGCCGCGAGCCGTCAAACCCATACCGTCCTTCGCTTCCCGGCATGTTCGAACCTGCGGTCGTCGCCACCTCCGCTGTCACGGCCGGCCGCGTCGAGCGAACGTGGTCCTCTTCTCGCCATTGCCAGCGCCCCTGCCTCAACGTCGAACTTACTGAACGCTAGCTAATATAGGCCCAAACGACTCGTGGACGCAAGGATTCTTACCTACAGAGATCGCAGGCAGTTGATTCCGCCGAACACGTATCTTGGTGGCAAGGGCGAATTTTCCAAAGCCACTTGCCTGCCGCGAAAATGCGGACGACGCGGGCGCGCGTAGTTCCAAGGTCATCGATACAGCAATGGGGAGTCCAGAACTTGAGAAGTCCCTGGGCTAGACACATCTCACTGGGGTGTAGCGACGCTGAGTCCGCGATCCCGCTGCCGCGAGGGAAGGCGGCACGATGCTTGGCATTTGTTCCCGCGTGGCGCCATCTTGGCCGGTGGAATCGCTGATCGGACATACCTCTAATAGCTCTCGACATCACAAAGCGCCGCGCATAATGGCTCGGATCCACGTATCGCGATATAGTGAACGCTATCTAAACAGGAAGGTGAGGCCATGACTACTATCCCGACTACACGGACCGTCGACCCCGTCGTCCTCAGTGAGACAATTGATCGAATCGCCGTGATCCGCATCAATCGGCCAAATGCACACAACGCGGTCAATTCCGCGGTGTCTTCGGCTCTCGGAACAGCTCTCGCCGCCGCGAATGCGGACGACAGTATTCGTGTCGTGGTGCTTACCGGGGCGGGCAGCTCCTTTTGTGCGGGCGCGGACCTGAAGGAGCTAGCGCGCGGACTCCGCGCCAGCAGCGTCCACTCCCCCGAACATCCTGACTGGCACTTTGGCGGGATAGTTCGCCAGTGGTGCAACAAGCCGACTATTGCAGCCGTCAACGGACACGCGATGGGCGGCGGTCTCGAGATCGCTCTCGCCTGCGATCTCGTCGTCGCGTCGAATCAGGCGCGATTCGCCTTCCCGGAGACAAGCTGGGGCCTCTATGCGGCGGCAGGCGGTGCCGTACGTCTGCATGAATTCGTGGGCTTGCGCCGGTCGCTGGAAATGCTCCTTACGGCCGAGCCGATCGACGCGAGTACAGCGCTGTCGTGGGGACTCATCAACCGTGCCGTCGAGGCCGAGAACGTCCTCGACGAGGCACTGAGCCTCGCGCGACGCATCGCGGCGAACGGACCGAACGCCGTGCGATTGACGAAAAAGACCGCGTATCGCGCTGCGACGGACGGGTCCGTCTGGAACGAAGATTGGACGGGCGAGAGTGCATGGGACGCAAATGAGGAGACGACGGCGGCCGTCTTTCCCAGCGACGAAGGCATTGAGGGCATGGCGGCGTTCGCTGAGAAGCGGCCCCCTCGGTGGCGGTAGGACTTGCTCAGCGCGCCCCTGATAACGTAGGTTCAGCGCCCACACTGGCGCTGGAGATGCAGATGGAGAGTCTAGATGGGCGAGACTGGGACAAGTACGGACCTTTCGGGCACGCCGCGGGCAGCCGACTGGCGTTCGTATCCCAGCCCGATTCTCCCCACCATCCTGAAAGCGGCCCTGGTGGAGTTTCAGCAACACGGCTACCACGGCACGACAGTGAGGAATATCGCGACCGGCGCCGGCCTCACCATGCCCGCTCTTTACTACCACTACGGAAACAAGGAAGGCATCCTCTTCGCCCTGCTCGAAATTGCCTTGGATGACTTTCAGGTGCAAAGCGAGATGTGCCTCGAGGAGGCCGGAGGCGATCCGCGGGTGGGGTTCGAGAACTACATCACGGTTCTGGCGCTGCATAACTCGAATCGACGGGACCTAGCGTCACTGCACGCCGAGTCGCGGTTTCTTGGGCCGGAATTGCGTGCGCGATATCTCTCTAGGCGCGCTAACGTCGAGAATACCCTTGAGAAGCTTCTCGCCGCGGGGGTCTCCGACGGAATCTTCGATCCCAGCGACACGCGGTTTACGGCACGCCAGCTACTTGGAATGACGAATGGAATCCTCGACTGGTACTCTCCTGGCGGCCCCCTCTCAGCACTGGAAATCGCCGAGCGCTACCGGCAGGCTGCTGTACGCATGGTAGCCAAGGTATAGCGATCCGCCGCCAAGAATTCTCTCGGCACCTTGGAGATTCGCGGGGTGCTAAAGCGGATTAGCAGGAACGAGTCCTGCGGTCTCGCCACCGGCGGCGATGAACTCTGCTCCCGTCGAGGAGCTAAATTCATCGCTGGCAAGCACAGGAGAAGGTTCGCCACTTCGAGCGGCTCAACCAAGCGGGCCATCGCAACCGCACTCTAGTCGATTTCGTTGCCTTCGGTCCTTGGGGTTTCGAGTGTCACCGGGGTGGACTGAGTTCACTCGAATTCCGTGTCGTTCGAGATCTAATCCCGCCTCCTTGGTGGGCCCCGGCCCCGGATCACGACCCTCTCAGCCGTGTACCGGGAACGACGCGGCACTCCATTGAGACCCGCGGCCGACGGGACATTAATGATCAGCCCTCCGCCGGATTCCTTGAGTGCAGGGAGTGCTGTCTTGATCCGTAGGAAAGTTTCCGTGAAGTGATCGCGATCACTCAGTTCCACTGACCCAGCGAATACTTATCGATCGGGACGAAGTTGATGGTGCCGGCGTTGTTCCAGGATGTCGAGACCACCGAATTTTGGGAGGGTCGTCGCAACTGCAGCGTCCCAGCTCGTGCTAATCGCGAAAGGTCACCATCCTACTCAACGACTCCCTTTCAGTCCGGAACCTGTTCGCTGGATGCGCCCTATCGGGACGCCCGAAAGCGATCGCGAACAAGATCATTCGGTCCTGGGAAATCGCCAACGCCTCACGAAGAAGAGGTGCCTCCGCAGCGATCGAAGCCTGCGCGATCGTTCCCACCCCGCGGGCCTGCGCCGAGAGCATGAAGCTCTGGGCAAAGAGTCCACAATCGATGGCCGCATAGACGCCGAGATGCACCGGCGCCGACATGATGACCACGTGGGGCGCGCCGAAGAACTCAAAATTCTGCCTCGCTTGCTCACGAGACGCCTCGCGGTCACCGCGCGCCACGCCGACGGACTCATACAACGCCCAGCCGGACTTTCTACGGCGGTCTCGATAAACGCCTTCATATGACGCAGGAAAGGGGATGTCAGGACGCGGCTCGTCGATCACCGCGTCCTCTGAAAGCCTCGCACGCAGCCGTTCGAGCGCGTCGCCCGACACCAGGTCGAGGTGCCATGGCTGAGTGTTGCACCACGATGGGGTGTGCGCGGCCGCGGTGAGGATCGCCGTGACAACATCGGGTTCGAGCTGCTCCGGGAGGAATGCCCGACAACTCCAGCGTTCAGCGAGCAGAGCATCGAGGGTCGAAGCGACGTCGATATCTGTCACTTGCAGCGTTTCCGAAGACGGCGATGTGCCGGTATTGGAGGTCATGGTCATCGTCCTGTTCCCGCCGAGCCCACTAGCTCAACATCGTCTCCAGGGGGCCAGATCAGTAGGTGTCCCAGTGGCGCACCTCCGCCACCGCTTTGCGCAGCCTCGGCTCGGCCGTAGGCGACAGCAATGCCCGAACCGAGGCCAAAGGATGGCATGAGAACAATGCTCCAGTGCGACACATCAGCTCCTTCGTTGAGGTTCTGTTGTTGTTTAAACAGTCAACTCTGACTGTTATTAACTACGATATGAGAATCTGGCATAGAGCGCAACGACCCTGCACCGCAGATCGATCGCCACAATGCTTACTCGACACTGACCAGAAGGAGGCACTTCGATGGCAGACGCGGACCAGTCCCCGCTGCGCCACCGCGCCGTCCAGGAACGAAGCGTGAAGACCAGGACGCAGATCCTCAATGCGGCGATTACCGTCCTTACCACCGATGGGTATGCAGGGGCGACAACCACCCGCATCCAAGAAGCGGCAGGGGTGAGCCGCGGGAGGCTCCTCCACCACTTTCCCTCCCGGAACGAGCTGCTCGTCGCTGCGGTTCAACGGCTCGCCACCACGCGAATGGGCCTCCTGCAGCAACGATCGATCTGGCCCGATAGGCCCGCCGATCGCCTTGACGCCGCAATTGAGGCGATGTGGGAGACCCACCAGCAAAGTTACTTCTGGGCCTCCACCGAACTGTGGATCGCCGCTCGCCACGATGAGCAGCTGCTCGCCGTCCTGCTTCCGGGCGAACGCGCACTCGGACAGGTAATTCAGGACACTGTCCGCTCATTTTTCGGCCCGCAGCTGTCCGCGCTTCCGAACTACCAGGCGCTGGCCAATCTCCTACTGACGAGCATGCGCGGCACAGCCCTGACCTACGCCTTGACGGGGGCCCCAGCGGCAACGGAACCCGCCGTCGACGAGTGGAAGCAAGTAGCGCGTTGCCTCCTCGGCATCACACCGAGCAGCGCCTCCTCCTTACCAGCGCCTTGACCAGCTCGGCCTCTGGGGCTACCGTATGAACATAAACAGTCACTCGTGACTGTATTTCTTAATGGTGTAAGGCAGAGAGGCTAGGATGATCGACATTGCGGGATCTAGTGCGATCGTGACCGGGGGCGCGTCTGGCCTCGGGCTGAACGCAACGCGCCAACTTCATCAGGCAGGAGCTCACGTCACAATCCTCGATATGTCAGAGGAGGCGGGGCATGGCGTCGTCGACGAGCTCGGCACGCGCGTCGACTTCGTTCAGGGCGATGTCACAGACGAGGGATCGGTGAGCCAAGCCGTGCAGCGCGCTGCTGAGCGCGGCCCCGTGCGCATCCTCGTGAACTGCGCGGGGGTCGGCACCCCGGGGCTGGTTTTGCGCAAGGGCGTCCCCGCCCCCCTGGAGGACTTCACACGCGTCGTGCGCATCAATCTCATTGGCACGTTCAACGCGATCCGTCTCACCGTGCCGGCTATGCTCCAGGCCGATCCGATCGGCGAAGAGCGTGGCGTCATCATTAACACGGCGTCCGTCGCGGCATTCGATGGCCAGATCGGTCAGGCGGCATATGCGGCATCAAAGGCTGGCGTGGCCGGCCTGACGCTTCCCCTCGCGCGCGAATTCGCGCGTTCACAAATCCGCGTGGCGACCATCGCGCCCGGAATCTTCGAGACGCCGATGCTCATGAACGATCTGACGGAGGAGTATCGCGCAAGGCTCGGCGAGCAGGTACCCCATCCGTCCCGTCTGGGCCGCCCCGACGAGTACGGCGCCCTCGTCATGCACATTATCGAGAACGCCATGTTGAACGGTGAGACCATCCGTCTCGATGGCGCCATTCGCATGGCCCCGCGCTGACCCTTAGGGCAACGAATCAAAGGAATAGACATGATGGTGAATTTTACCGACGCGCCGCTGGCACCGAAGCTGCTCATCGACGGAGAGCTGGTCGACGGCGACCGCCCGCCGATCGAGATCCTTAATCCCGCTGACGAGAGCGTGTTCGCGCACTCCCCGAGCGGATCACCCGAGCAGCTATCGGCAGCCATCGAGGCAGCCCGCACCGCATTCCCGGCGTGGCGGGACACCCCGGTCGAGCAACGCCGGTCCGCACTTCAGAAGATCTCCGCCCTGATCCAGGACCATCAGGAGGAGCTCGCGATGCTCCTCACCTCCGAGCAAGGCAAGCGTCTCAGCGAGGCTAGGTCAGAGATCGGACGTGCCTGCCTATGGTTCAAGGAGATGGCCGAGCTCGAAGTCCCCTGGGATGTGGTCGTCGAGGAAGACGACGATCGCGTCGTCCGCGAGCGTCGTGTCCCGCTCGGTGTCGTCGCTGCGCTGTCGCCCTGGAACTTTCCCGTGACCCTCGCGATGTGGAAGGTCGCCCCGGCGCTTCTCACCGGCAACACGGTGGTGCTGAAGCCGTCTCCGTATACGCCGGTCACCAACCTTCGGATCGCCGAGCTCATCCAGCCGGTATTACCACGCGGCGTCCTCAACGTCGTCGCCGGCGATCACGACCTCGGGCCGCAGCTGACGAGTGACCCACGCATCGACCGAATCGTCTTCACTGGCTCGACGAACACCGGAAGTGCCGTCATGCGCTCCGCAGCTGAGTCCCTGGCGAGCGTCACGCTAGAACTCGGCGGCAATGACGCCGCAATCGTCATGCCTGACGTCGACATCGAAAGCACCGCCCAAAAGGTCTTCTGGATGTGCTTCACCAATAACGCGCAGTACTGCCTCGCTGCCAAGCGCGTGTACATCCACGAAAGCATCTACGAGACCTTCGCCGCCCGTGTGGTGGAGTATGCACGGCAGTTGCGCACCGGAAACGGCCTCGACCCCGACATCGACCTCGGTCCGGTGGCGCACCGCGACCAATACGACCGTGTCTGTGCCCTTATCGACCGTGTCTCGGCAGAAGGGCATTCGTTCCTCCTACGAGGCGAGATTCCCGAGGGGAAAGGCTTTTACATTGCCCCGTCGATCGTCGACAATCCACCTGACGACTCTGAGGTTGTTGCGGAGGAGTCATTCGGTCCCATCGTCCCATTCCTCAAGTTCTCCGACGTGGACGAGGTCATCGACCGCGTGAACGCGTCTCCGTACGGCCTGGGCGGATCCGTCTGGTCGGCCGACCTCAAGGTTGCGAGCGACATAGCGCAGCGGATCGACTCGGGCATCGTATGGATCAACGAGACACAACGACTCACACCGGATTTCCCACTGAGCGGGCACAAGAGGTCCGGCGTCGGCGTAGAGAACGGGCTTGATGGGGTTCTGGAGTACACCAACGTGCAGATCATCTCGGCCTACCGCGGCTCCTGAAGGCGGCGACATGAGCCGTTCCGCCCTCGCCGCACTGACTCCCGGCACCGTAATCGTAAGCTTGGAAGTTTCGATTTCCCCGTACGAGTTCCTGAGCAGCGCGCTTCGGTGGGGCCGTTGGAGGCGCCGGAGGTGTCGAAGTAGGCCAGGATTGCGGCCTTCCATTGCTTGAGTGTCCTGCCGAGGCGGGCGACTTCCGGGATGGGGCAGGTCGGGAACGAGGAGATCACGTCGGTCACGAGTTCCCGTCCGCGGGCCGGAGGGGCGTGGTAGATGTTGCGGAGCTTTTGATAGCACTGCCAGGCGAGGGTGACTTCCTGGTCCGGGTCCCCGAGCGTGAGTTTGGCATCGAGCCTGGCGGCTTGTTTGTCGGTGAGATGTTCGGCGCCGATCTGCAGGGTCCTGCGGATCCCGTAGAGCGGGTCTCCCTTACGTCCCCGGTGTCCGAGGGTGTCTTGCTGGACCCTTCGGCGGACTTCATCGACCATCGCGGAGCCGAGTTTGACGACGTGGAAAGCGTCCAGGACGGTGATGGCTTCGGGGAGTTCGTCGCGGATCGCGTTCGCGTACCCGCGAAACGGGTCCAGTGCGGCGGTCTTGATCCCCGCGGTGAACTCAGGACCGCGGGTTTTGAGCCAGTCCGCGTAGGCCTTACCGGACCGGCCCGGAACGAGGTCCAGCAACCGTGCATGCACCATACCGTTCTCGTCGCGGGTGTGGTCCACGATCCCGGTGACCATCCCGGTGCCGGGCGGACCTGTGTGGGACCAGACATGCTCATCCACGCCGAGCGCGTCCACACCTGCCAGCCTGCTGGTTGCTGAGATCCGCCCGGTGGCCTCACTCTTCACCGCGTCCCAGACCGTGTGCCAGGAGACGCCGAGCTGGTGGGCCAAGGCCGAGACCGAGGTATCGAAACGCTGCAGCGCGTCCGTCGCCCAGGCCGCAGCGCGGGCAGTGAGTTTCGCCCTCGGACCGGCCAGTTCATGATCCTCCGTAAATGTCGTTCTCGGGCAGTCGAGGTCCGGGCAGCGCCAGACACGCTTGGCCCACAACAGCATCACGGGCTTGCCGAAACATGGGATGTCGTGAAGCCGAACCCGCCGGCGTCCATGGCCTACCGCAACGACTCCGCAGTCCGGACAACCGATGACGTCCTCGCCGGTCTCGACGCCCAGGACCACACCCTTTCCGGTCGGCGTTACAGTGCTGACGTGGATGCCCTCGACACCGAGCAGCGCATCCGCACGCGTGCACCACCGGCCACCGGAACAGGACATAGAGTTATTCATGTCGGGGTCTCTTTGGTTATTGGTTTGCTTGGTCGCTACCAATTCAAAGAGGCCCTGGCCTCATTCCTCCCGCACCACGCCGCACCACAAGCCGCCGCAACTACGCCGTCAGCCTCAGGCCGCCCTAACCATGCTCATCTGCGAAGGGCCTGTTAAGGAGACTTACCAGCCTGACAGACGCTGTTGCTCTCGATTTCGGCGGGAAGTCCAGACGGACGCGCTCTGGGCCCCGCTGAGCGCTCGGCCGTCTGCTTGAATTGCACAGAGTCTGATTCTGACAGAGGCCGCGGAGCCACATGTGCAAGCCTAGTTGTACTCAGCCAGTAATTGGTTGCACCTGCTGATGGGTGGTTTGCCTCCGAGGCTGCTGTGGGTCCGGTGGTTGTTGTAGAAGTTTAGCCATGGCCCCAGCGAAGCGCTCGACGCCGCCCTGCCGCACGTTCGTCTGCAAGGCCTCGGTGCGTGCCTGATTGAACATGAATGGTTGACGGTAGGCCCAGCCTTCTTGCAGGGTGCCGTTGAAGCGTTCTGCCTTGCCGTTTTGCCAGGGATGGCGGGGTTTGATCAGGATGTGTTTGGCGTCCAGGACGGCCAGCGCGTGCTGGAAATCGCGGGAGAGCCGGTAGGCGAAGGCCTTGTCGGTCATGACGCGTTTACGTGTGCACCTTGGGCTGCCATGGCCGCTGCGGCTCTGGTGAGGAACCCTGCGCAGGTTGGCCCTTTTTCGTCGGGCAGGACTTCGGCGTAGGCAAAGCGGGTGTCCGCCAGCCCCCTCCGTCAGAGATCCTGCCGATTTTCTTGACATCGACGTGGATCGTCTCCCCTGGGCGTCGCGTTCGTAGCGCCGGTCGGTGGCGCGGGAAGCTCAGATCGCTCCCCGGTCACCAGGTCCAAGTCCCCCAGGCGTGGCATGCCCCGCACGGGCCAGAATCCGGGAGACCGTCCGGGCGCTGGTGCCACAGCACAAAACAGCTCCGTCGGCCCCTCGCGGTGCTCCACCCGCTGGGTCAGGACATCGCCAACGACTTCCACCGGGGTGGCTATGCGGGTATGACTTTGGTCTGGAGCTGCGGTCCTGAAGACCGTCCAAGCCGTGGGCCCGGTACCGGCTGATCCAGCGGTGGGCACAGGTCCGCGAGACGCCCATTTCCTTGGCTACATGGGCAACATGCCCGTTCGACGAGGATAAGCTGGTCCTCAAACAGGTCCGCCTCGAAGCCGGCGCCAAGGGTGAACTGGCCGAAGTACGCCAGCTCGCCGAAATGGAAGCACAGAGCAGGAGCGGCGGAATCGGCTCGCTCAGGAACCCCAGGGGCATGCGAACCATCCTTGTGGGCATTGGCCTCGCCGTAGCCCAGCAGCTCACCGGCATCAACTCAATCATGTACTACGGTAAGCAGTAGTCACACAGTCTGGATTCGAAGCCAGCAAGCATTGTTAGCCAACATAGCGCCGGATGTCATCTCCGTCTGGGAGGCGTCGCCCACATGCCGATGATGGTGCGGGTCAAACGCCGGAAGCTACTGCTCACTGGGTTCGATCTGACGACAACCATGCACCTCCTCATCGTGTTTTTCATGCCTGGAAGCTCTCCTTGTGCGGCAGATACACAGTTCTACCGCAGTTGAATGAGTCGCGCGTCGTTGTTCATAATCCACTCCAGAAACATCTTGCGGTCTACTTTTCCTCTGTCTGTCAGGGGTAGCTGGCTTAGTAAGTAGTAGTGCAACGGCCTCTTGTCTTTGCTTAGGAGTGCCTCCAGGGCCGAATTGAGGGTCGTTGCGGTGAGCCCTCCACAGGAGGGCACGACTCCGGCCACCACGCGGTGGCCGCGCAGGTCATCGGGCATGCCGACGGCCACGGCAGTCTCTACACCGGGGATGGAGGACAGGGCGAGTTCGACCTCATGCGGGTAAATGTTTTTGCCCGCAGCATTGATCATGTCCGCGCTCCGTCCGAGTATGTGCAATTCGCCGTTCTGAAGGTAGCCCTGATCCCCCACAGTGAAGTGGCCGTCCAGGCAACGGAGGGCTTTCCCGTCATCGCCCCAGAGGTACCCCTGACACACCAAGGGGCTATTGACGCTGATGTTTCCCGGGGTGCTCTCCGGCAAGCGCCGCCCAAGGTCGTCGAGGATCTCGACTTCCACGGCGGGGAAGGGCCGACCTATGGCGGTGCCCGCGGTATCCAGCGGCGCCCCTTTTGGGAGGCCACGGCCTGAGACGAAGCCAAGTTCGGCGGCGCCGTAGTACTCGAAGATCGTGGCGTTCGGCGCCCAGCGCCTGGCGGCTTCCAGTGTTCGGGCATCCAGCTTGGATCCGGCGCAGATGATTGTCCTGATTGCGGAAGCGTCCACTGATGCCATGAGTCCCCGCTCGCTCAGAAGCCGGAGCATCGTTGGGACGAGAACCAGTCTGGTGATCCCTTCGTGCGTGATCACGGCGTGTGCATCTCCGACATCGAAGCCGCGCAGGGTATGGAACTCGGTACCGGCGTAGAGGCACTCGGAGAGCGCGTAAAGGTTCAGGCTTGCCGATAGCGGACCTGGGGCAAACGTCTTGTCGTCCAGTCGAAGGCCGAAAAAGTCGATGGACGCGTCAAAAGAGGCCTGCCAGGACCGGCGGGAGCGTGTAAAGGCCTTTGGTGTGGAAGTCGTGCCAGCGGTAAAACCGATGAGGAAGGTTGAGTCGGGGTCGCCGTCTTCCAGCTCAATACCCGCGCTCCATGACGGGGAGGGGAGCCTTCGGATAATCTCTTCCCTGGCCTGGGGCGTCCAAGCGGGATCGAGAACGGCAATCTTCCGTTCCCCGGCTATTCCCGCGCAGTAAAGGGCAGCAAACTCGGCCCTGTTGGGTTCGGACAAAACGTACATGTCCGGAGTGGAGGGAAGGAGCTCCGCGGCTGCTCCACGAAGCTCAGACCAGCTGAAACCGCGGCCGCCGACAGCGATGGCCGTGTCGTCTGGGCGGAGGTCCGCCCACATCCGAATTCTGTTTAGGAATGGCACGGTTCACGTCCTGTTGATGGTTTGGCTTTCTCTGCCGAGTTGCAGACGGCAAGCACCTGCTGGTGCCGTTCCGTCGAGGGCCCCAGCTATGGCTGGTCTTTTCTGGCGGCGTTGGTCAAGCGCGATAAGCGGGTTGCCCTAATCGAGCAGCGGCTGCCCATTTGTCCCTAGACTGCGCAAGGACATCAGCGTGAGCTGCCGGGGTCAATTGTCATCATGTCAGCTATCTGGGTGGAAGCGGACAGCGTCGCACTAGATGCTCGTGAATATCCACTAGCCTTCTTTCACCGATGTCTGTGCGAATCCATGCCACCCCCAACTCCGGCGCCGTCTCTTGTATCACGCCCCTGCACTGGATGACGTTCTTCCAATCGAAAACCTCTACCGATTCCCCTGGAGCGAGTGAATGGAAAGGAATAATCCCGGTCGGCGTGTTTACGTTCATGGCTTTTGTATCCTTGCTTGCCTGGAATGCTTTCCTCCTGGGGGTCTAGAGGAACGCCTAGTAATTCACGACAGTCTTGAGCGGCACGGGTACCAGTTCCTGGAGTTCTTCGAGGGTGCAGCCGAAGGTTTCGCGGACTTGGACGCCGTCGGGGCCGGTGAGGAACACGGCCTTGTCCGTGTAGACGCGGGTCACGCAGCCGACGCCGGTGAGCGGGTAGGTGCAGGATTCGACGATCTTGGAGGCACCTTCGCGGGTGAGCAGGGTCATCATCACGAACACGTCCTTGGCGCCGGTGGCCAGATCCATGGCACCGCCGACCGCGGGAATGGCACCGGGAGCGCCGGTGTGCCAGTTGGCCAGGTCACCGGTGGCGGAAACCTGAAAGGCGCCCAGCACGCAGATGTCCAGGTGCCCGCCGCGCATCATCGCGAAGGAATCGGCGTGGTGGAAGTACGCTGCCCCGGGGAGCTCGGTGACGGGGATCTTGCCGGCGTTGATGAGGTCACCGTCGATCTCGTCACCCTTGGCCTCCGGTCCCATGCCGAGCATCCCGTTCTCGGTATGGAGCGTGATGTCCTGATCCGCGGTGAGGTAGTTGGACACCAGGGTGGGCTGGCCGATGCCGAGGTTCACGAAGGATCCGGGGGCGATGTCGCGGGCCACCAGGCGGGCGAGGTCGTCGCGACCCAGCGGTGTGGCGGAGGTTTGGATGGACGTTGCGGTGCTCATGTCAGGCCGCCTTCTCGGTGGTGCCCGCCGGGATGCGGACAATGGTGTTGACGTAGATGCCGGGGGTGACGACGTTTTCCGGGTCCAGCGACCCGGTGGGGACGATTTCGGACACCTGCACGATGGTCTGCTTCGCTGCGGCGGCCATGATGGGACCGAAATTCCGGGCCGTCTTGCGGTAGACCAGATTGCCTTTGCCGTCGGCCTTGAGTGCTTTGATCAGGGCGACGTCGGCGTGGATGGGCGTTTCGAAGACCTGGCCGCGGCCGTCGATGATCCGGGTTTCCTTGCCCTCGGCGAGCATGGTGCCGTACCCGGTGGGGGTGAAGAACCCGCCGATCCCGGCCCCGGCGGCACGGATCCGCTCGGCCAGGTTGCCCTGCGGCACGAGTTCGAGCTCGATCTCGCCGGCCTTGTACTTGGCGTCGAAGTGCCAGGAGTCGGACTGCCGCGGGAACGAGCAGATCATTTTCCGCACCCGGCCTTCCTTGATCAGCAGCGCCAGGCCCTGGTCGCCCTGCCCGGCGTTGTTGTTCACCACGGTGAGGTCCTTCGCGCCGCAGTCCATCAGCGCGTCGATCAGCTCGAACGGCTGCCCGGCGTTGCCGAACCCGCCGATCATCACCGTGGAACCGTCCTTGATCCCGGCCACGGCCTCCTGGACCGAATCAACAAAGTTCAACATTCGCCTACGCCTTTCGAGCAGTTACATTTTCGAGCACAACAGCCAAACCCTGCCCCACCCCGATGCAGATCGCCGCGACACCCCAGCGCTCACCCGACGCCTGCAGGGACCGGGCGAGGGTGCCCAGGATCCGGGTGCCGGAAGCGCCCAGCGGGTGGCCCATCGCGATGGCGCCGCCGTGCCGGTTCACGATGGCGGGGTCGATGCCCCAGGCGTTGATGCACGCCAGGGACTGCGCGGCGAACGCTTCGTTAAGTTCGACGGCGCCCACCTGGTCCCAGCCGATGCCCGCCTTCGCGAGGGCCTTGTTCGCCGCCTCCACCGGCGCGAACCCGAAATATTGCGGATCGTTGCCGTGCGCACCGCGGCCCGCAATGCGGGCCATAGGCTCCAGCCCCAGCAGCCCGGCCGCACCCTCGGATCCGATCCAGGCCGCGGAGGCGCCGTCGGACAACGGGGAAGCGTTGCCGGCGGTGACCGTGCCGCCCACTTCGGCGCCCTCGGGCTCATTGCGGAACACCGTCTTCAGGGCAGCCAGCTTCTCAGCTGTGGAGCCGGGGCGGATTCCCTCGTCCCGCACCAGGTCCGTGCCGGGGACCGGCGCGACGAGGTTGTCGTAGAAGCCCTCGTCCCAGGCGGCGGCGGACAGGTTGTGCGAGTTCGCGGCGAACTCGTCCTGCGCCTGCCGGGTCACGCCGTACTTCTCGCGGAGCCTTTCGGTGGCCTCGCCCAGGGAGATGGTCCACTCCTTCGGCATAGCCTTGTTCACCAGTCGCCACCCAAGGGTGGTCGAGGCCAGGGTCATGTCCCCGGCCGGGTAGGGCTTTTCGGTCTTGGGCAGCACCCACGGCGCACGGGACATCGACTCGGCACCGCCCACGAGCACCAGGTCGGCGTCGCCGGCATTGATCTGGCGGGAGGCAATAATCGCCGCATCCAAGGACGAGCCGCACAGCCGGTTGACCGTCGTGCCGGGAATCGACACCGGAAGCCCGGCCAACAGCGTCCCCATCCGGGCGATGTTGCGGTTCTCCTCACCGGCGCCGTTGGCATTGCCGAACACCACCTCATCGATCCGCTCCGGATCCAGACCCGGCGCCCGCTTCACGGACTCCCTGATCACGTGCGCGGCGAGATCATCCGGGCGCACGGCGGCAAGGCCGGAGCCGAACTTGCCGAACGGGGTGCGCACGGCGTCGTACACAAAAGCCTGATTCATGGTGTTGTATCCATTTCTTGGAAGAACTGCTGGGCTGTTTTAAGGCGGTGTCGGCGGGGGGACACCGCCTGAGAGGCCATTTCTGAGGGCCGCACGGATGCGCGCATGGCCAGCTCATCCGAGTGCCCGTGTGCCACCATCGCGGTGATGTGCCTATTCCTCATCACCTCCTGCGCCCAGCGCTTCATTGTCAGTCCGCATCCGCTTGGCACACCGCCAGGACGATGTCCAGGGCCCGCTGCTGGTCCTGGCACGCGCTGGTTGCTAGACCTGAGTCCATTGCTGGGGGCGTGCGAACAGGCGGCCAGGACCGGCGGCGGGGCGAGAGCGTGAGGGACTCAGAGTGTCCCTATACTCCTGCGGTGGCGTGTGTTGACGATAGGAGTTCGGCGACGAATGCGGTGTTGAAGTCTCCGCTCCGGAATTTCTCGGTCTCGAGGATCTGCTTGTGGAAGGGCGCCGTGGTGGTGATGCCGTCAACGACGAGTTCGTCGAGGGCGCGGATGGTCCGTGCGATGGCTTCGTCGCGGTCTTTGCCCCAGCAGATGAGCTTGCCGATCATTGAGTCATAGAACGGCGGGATTGCGTAGCCCGTCTCGATATGGGTGTCCATCCGGATCCCGAAGCCGCCAGGTGCACGGAAGTTCGCGACCGTCCCTGGCCGCGGTGCGAAGTTGTTGTCCGGGTCCTCGGCGTTGATGCGGCATTCGATGGCGTGGCCGGTGATGACGATGTCGTCCTGCCTCAAACTGAGCGGGATGCCGCCGGCGATCTGCAACTGAAGTTTGATGAGGTCGATCCCGGAAACCATTTCCGAAACGGGATGCTCTACCTGGATACGGGTGTTCATCTCGATGAAGTAGTACTTACGCTCGATGTTGTCGAAGACGAACTCTACTGTCCCGGCGTTGGTGTACCCCACTTCCCTGCAGAGTGCGACCGCTGCATCTGCGAGGCCCTGCCTGAGCTGGGCATCCAAGACCGGCGAGGGTGATTCTTCAATGAGCTTTTGATTGCGCCGCTGTGCGGTGCAGTCACGTTCACCGAGATGCAGAACAGTGGTGCCGTCAGAGATGACCTGGATCTCGATGTGACGGATGTCGGTGAGGTACCGCTCGATGTACACCGACGCGTCACCGAACGCGACCTCGGCTTCCGACATGATCTCGCGCAGATCGTTCTCGAGCGTTTCGGCAGCCTCGACGACCCGCATGCCGCGGCCGCCGCCGCCTGCCGCCGCTTTTATCAGAAGCGGGTAGCCGACCTCGCTGGCGACGGCAAGGGCTTCGTTGTACTCAGCGATCGCGCCGACCGAACCGGGGACTGTCGGTACCCCGGCCCGGCGGGCGATCTTCTTGGCTTCGATCTTGTCGCCCATGCGACGGATGATGTCCGCTGCGGGGCCGACGAACCCGACGTTTTCCGCTTCGCACAGCGCAACGAAGTCAGCGTTCTCAGACAGGAATCCGTACCCGGGATGGATGGCATCAGCCTTGTAGGCCTGCGCCGCTGAGATGACGGCGTGCATGTTGCGATAGCTTGACTTGGCCTGCGCGGGCCCGATGCACACTGCCTGGTCTGCCAGCTTCACCGACAGCGAGCCGGCATCTGCTTCGGAATAGGCAACGATGCTCCGGATACCAAGCTCCTTGCAGGCCCGGACCACGCGCAACGCGATCTCGCCGCGGTTGGCGATCAGGACACTTCTCAACGGTTCAGGCATCGCGGGTGATCACCATCAGCGGCTGACCGTACTCGACTGCCTGCTCGTTGTTGACCAGGATCTTCGTCACGGTACCTTCGACGCGCGCCTCGATGTTGTTCATCAGCTTCATCACCTCGACGATGCCCAGCACCGTCGATGCACTGACGGTGTCTCCCACCTTGACGAAGGCGGGCTCCCCTGGCTTGGGTGACGCGTAAAAGACTCCGACCATGGGCGCCTTGATCAGTACCTCGTTGGCCCCCAGTTCGTCAGCGGACGCCGGTTCAGTCACTACGCGGCCGGCCACAGGCGCCGGTGCCGGTGCTGGTGCTGGTGCGGGAGTGGAGGTGGTTTCCGGCGCGGGCGTCACGGCCTGCGGGGCGGCCGGGCGGTCGTTTGAGGACTGCCGATCGCGGGAGAGGAAAAGCTCCACGTCGCCGTGTTTGATCGAGAGCTGGCGCACGTCCGGTGTCAGGTTCGCCCAGTCGACGATGTCCCGAAGTTCTTTGATATCGAGCGGGTTAAGCGACATCTTCACAATTTCCTTTTTCCAGTCGTATGTTCAGGTTCCCGGCAGTCAGCGACTGAGTGCCGGATTCGGTTGAGTCGTAGAGCGCCTTGACCAGGCCCAGGATGGGCCCGTATACCTCTTCCGGGTTTCCCCCGGATGCCACAACTCGTTTCATCTCATCGACCTGGCTCCCCGCGAACATCGCGCGCAGGAGCAGGAAATCGATGGATTCATCCGGGTGCCGATCCCGCAATGCGGGCAACATCGGCTCAATGGCCGGCGGCTCCAACGGGATGTCCGATGCCCCATTGGCAATGACTTTCTCGAGCACTTCGGGATCGATGGGGGCAAGAAGTGTTCCGTAGTAGCCCAGGGCGTATTTCTTGATCTCGTTCGGAACCACGGAGTACCGCTCACCCGAGATCACGTTCATCACCGCCTGTGTTCCCACGAACTGCGCAAACGGCGTGATCATGATCGGGTAGGCCAGCTCCCCGCGCACCCGCGCCACCTCGAGCAGCAATTCGTCGTACCGGTCGGCCAGACCTGCCGTCTCCAGCTGCGACCGGAAGTTCGACAGCATCCCGCCCGGGGTCTGGTGCATGTAATGCAGACCGTTGTACTCGATCGGAACACCGACGGGCTTGTCCTCCGCCGCGGCGATATCAACGATTTTTGAGCTGATCGCGTCGATCCGCTCATCGTCTACGTTGACCACGTACCCGAGTGCGCGGAGGTCACGCACGATGCCCTGCGTCGACGGTTGCCCATTGCCTGCTGAAAGCGGCGCGATAGAGGTATGCAATGCATCCGCGCCCAGTTCCACCGCCTCCAGGCAAACCAGGGGGGCGAGTCCTGTCAGGGAATGGGTATGCACCTCCAGCGACCGGTCGCCCATGACGTTCTTCAGCGCAGGAACGAGCGTGCGGATACGATCCGGCGTCAGCAGGCCAGCGGCATCCTTGAGCATGATGGCGTCGACGTCCGCCTTCTCAATCAGTTCGATCGCCTTCTTAACGAAGAGCTCGTCCGTATGTACAGGGCTCTCGGAGAACGACACTGCGCCGAAGGTCGATGCCCCCAGCTCCTTGGCTCGGAGCAGGCCGGGTGCGATGTTGTCTACGTCGTTGAGCCCGTCAAAGGAACCGATAACACGGAAACCGTTTGCATACAGCCGCTCCACCCACGCCGCGATCACATCGTCGGCGAGGAAGTCGAACGCGGCAATGTTCTTCGACCGGATCAGCGCCCGGAACGTTGTGTTCGGGGCGTGCTGGTGCGCAAGCCGGACCCGCTCCCACGGGTCCTCCTTCAGATAGCGGACCGCGACGTCGAACTGGATCGGCGCGACCAGGTCAACCTGCGCGAAGCCGGCTTCATCGAAATCCTTCGCCATAGAAATGATGTGCTCGGTCCGCATCCTGGTGGCCCATAGCGACTGGTGCGCGTCGCGCAGAGTCGTATCAATGATCTTGATCTCGCGCCGACTTCCCGCAGGCCGGCCCCCGAGACTCATTACCGACGCAATCGACGGTGGTGTACTGGTCGACATCGCTCTCCTTGTGTCAAGATAGTGAAAGTAGATTTCAAAATCTGCCACACTATGTGCTGGCCAGCCGGGCAAAGTCAAGTGTTTTTTGAGGTAAACGGAATGGGTGGAGCAAGGGATGCAGCGTCGATGAGCGAAGTGGAACACTCAAAACAACGGCAGGTGATCCAATCCGTCGCGCGGGCCTCGCGCATCCTGCTCGCAGTCGCGCGGTCGGAGCATGGACTCACCGCGACCGAGGTTGCGTCGGTCGTTGGCCTCTCCATGCCCACGGCCTACCATTTGCTTGCAACACTTGAGGAAGAAAAGCTGCTGACTAAGGAGTCGGGCAAGCGCTACTCCCTCGGCCTCGGCGCCATGGACATCGCCAACTCCCCCAGCCTGCGCGTACGCGTCGACGCCAAACACAGGCAGGCCCTCAGGCGACTCGCCGAAACCACCCGCGAAACGGCATATCTCACCAGCTGGTTCCGTGGGGAGATCCGCATCCTCGCCATGGTCGAAGGATCACAGGCCGTTCGAGTCGCCGGCCTCGAAGTGGGATTCACCGGTGATGTGCACGCACGAGCAAGCGCCAAGGTACTCCTAGCCTTCGCCGACGAGGAACAGCGCTCATCGATCCTGGATAACCTGGACTACACCCGATTTACGCCGATGACGGTGAGCGACCGAGCCGGCCTCGAAGCCCAGATGGCAGAAATACGGCGCACCGGTATCCTTTATGACCGCGGCGAGTACCGGGAGGACGTTCGCTCATTAAGCGCCCCGATCCGTAGTGACGGACGTGTCGTCGCCGCCCTGGCAGTGACAGTTCCGTCCAGCCGCTACGAGCGAACCGAGTCCGCGCTGGTTACGGCCCTCCTGTCAGCAGTCACGCTTGCGGAGCAGTAGGCCCGACGCTATGACATCCACCCAGATGCCCGGCACCCCCTAAGCCAAATCCGAGAAAGCCCTCCCACCGCCCACACCCGGCGACAATTCGCATGGCTTATCCACCGCTACTGCTGCTAAGGGAGCTACTCCACCGCTCCCTCGAAACCCAGCCGTGGATAACCCGAATTGACACCTGCTGTGGACGGGTCTGAGTCAGCGGAGCTGAGCTTGTCAGCGCCGAGTCAGGTTGACGGAATATCCGGTATCGGTGGTGACGAAAATCAGGGAGGTGAGACGGCAAAAGGGAGCGAGTGTAAACATTAAGTAATTGCCGACGGAAGTGAACGGTGGTTCACACATAGAGGGTAAACATGCGTTCACCCTCTCCGCGCCCCTGAAAGCAGCCCATGCCGCGCTCCTCCGCTCCCGAACCGCGACGACGTCCGTCCCCGTCCGCGATCACTGTAGTCCTGGCTCTCAGCGGCACGCTTGTGGCGCTGATGCAATCGTTGGTTGTTCCGCTTCTTCCGGATTTCCCCGGGATCCCGGGCGTAATGGGCGACGACGCCTCCTGGCTGGTGACCGCCACCCTCCTCTCCAGTGCCGTGGCTACCCCCACCGTCTCCCGCAGCGCGGACATGTACGGCAAACGCACAATGGTGGTCGTGTGCCTAGGCATCGTGGTGGTTGGATCCGTGCTGGCAGCACTCGGCGGATCCTTCCTGTGGCTGCTCATCGGCCGCACCCTTCAAGGCTTCGCATCTGCCCTGATTCCGGTGGCATCAGCATCGTGCGCGACGAACTGCCCAAGGAGAAGATGGGCTCCGCCATGGCGCTGATGAGCGCCACCCTGGGCATCGGCAGCGCCATGGGCCTTCCGCTGGCCGGGGTGCTGTACGAGAACCTGGGCTGGGCCTCGATCTTCTGGGTTTCCACCGCCGCCGGCGTGCTGCTGCTCTTGGCTGTGCTGTGGTTGGCCCGGAATCCAAAGTCCGCACGCCCGGAAGCTTCCACTGCGCAGGGGCGCTGGTACTGTCCGCCGCCCTCGCAGCCCTGCTGCTGGCAATCTCCAAAGGCGGCTCGTGGGGCTGGGGCCGCGAATCAGTCCTGCTGCTGTTCCTCACCGCGGTCATCCTGCTGGCCGTCTGGGTGCCCTATGAACTGAAGGTCCGCCAGCCGATGGTTGACCTGCGGAGCTCCGCGCCGCCCCGTGCTGCTGACCAACCTGGCCTCGCTGCTGATCGGCTTTGCGATGTTCGCCAACATGCTGCTCACCACCCAGCAGCTCCAACTGCCGGCCATCATCGGGTACGGCTTCGAACTGAACGTGATTACTGCAGGGCTCTGCATGGTCCCGTCCTTGCTGGCCATGGTGCCCCCGGCCATGAGCGCAGTCTTGCCGCCGAAGGGTGTTCTTCTTCGACTCCATCGCCTGGGTCATCATCGGTTCAACCGTGGTGGGCGTCGGCACGGCCATTGCCTACGCCGCCATGCCCACTCTGATCATGGCGCCGTTCCCGTCACCGATACGGCGTCCGCGAACGGCCTGAACAGCCTGGTCCGCGCCATCGGCACCTCGACCTCCAGCGCGGCCATCGCCGCCGTCTTCACCGCGGTAACCCTCACCGTCGCCAATACCCGCCTCCCGTCATTCGACGCATTCAAGGACATTTTCTGGATGGCCGCACTGGCCTCGGCAGCCTCGATGCTTGCCGCGGTCTTCATCCCACGCGCCGCCGGGGTCCGCCGCCCGCCGGTTACCGACGTCGGCGCCGCCGATCTCGTGGTGCAGGGACGCGTCCTTGCACCCGACCACCGCCCACTCACTCCCGCCGTCGTCACCGTCCTCCAGACCGACGGCGAGCCGGTGGACTGGAGCCGGGTGGACACGGAGGGCAACTACTGCGTTGCGCTGCCCGGCACCGGGAAGTACCTTATGGTAGCGAACGCCGCCGGCTGGGCCCCCATGGCCAAGGTCTTTGAGTTCGACGGCCGCACCCTGAAGCAGAACTTCCTGCTGCGCGAGCAGCTGCAATTGCGCGGAACAGTCACGGCAGGCTCAGCGCCACTGGCTGTCCCAATACTGACACTTCTAGGAGCCAGCGGCGGCCACGTCGGCGCAACCACGACCGACGCCGATGGCAGGCATGCCCTTCCGCTACCAGTCGTCGGCCACTATGTAGTAGCCATGCTTGATCCGGCCACCCAGGATGCCGCGGCACAAAAGGTCATCGTGGACATCCAGTCGGTCACCTTGGACTTGGCTTATCGGCGCGCAAAATGTATGCCGTGGGAGCGTGAGCAGCCCCAGCCACGACGCCATCCTCCGCGCAGCAGGCCGCCTGTTCGGGACGCGCGGCTACCGTGCCGCCACAGTGCGGGACGTCGCCGCTGAGGCCGGCGTTTCAGCCGCCCTCATCATGAAACTGTTCCTCTCCAGGGAAAAGCTCTACGCAGCTGTGCGGCCCCACGAATCCCAACTAGCCGAACTGGATGTCCCGGCGGCGGAACTCGGCAGAGCGCTTGTGTTCCGGGTGCTGATGCGCCGGGAACGCGGTACGCGGGAGCCGTGGGCCGCCATACCCTTCGCCGTGCTGGACTCCCCTAACCCCGAGGCTGCACGAATAGAAATCCGCGAAAGCTACCTCGGCGCCATCGCCCAGCTGATCGGGGACGCCAACCCGGACCGCAGCTTCGCATCCACGGTGACCGCCCTGATGACCGGGTTCGGTGAAGCGGTCCGCACGCTCGGGCTCTTCGACGGCTGGGACTTCGACGAAGTGATGGCACACTACGGGGCGATCGTCCAGTCTCAGATGGACGCATGCACAGCAGCCGACTAAACTCCCAAACCTTCCACATCTACCACCGTTGAGAAGGCCGTCGACTGCGTTGTGGCGGTATTCCGTCCAGGGCCCTGCGGTTCTCGACTCTAAACGCGGCCCAGCTCGATGGGGACCGGCTATCGCCGAAGCTGGACGATGCGGTAGCTGTCTAGTCAGATCGAGCCGTTCAGCACGAAACCAAAATTGGCAGATTGGCACTGAAGGTGCTGCAGGTTTAGGTCCACTAGGCGATTTGACGAAGAGCATCGACTTCAGGAGGACCGTGACGCCATAAAAACCATCACCTGTTACCGGATGGCCGTCGCCGCGGTCCTCGCCCTTGGAGCAGTTATTGGCTCACTGTTCGTCCGCAAGGCCCGTCCCACTCCAAACGAGAGCTAGCTGGCCTTGGACGTCTGGCGTGGAGAGGCGGCGGCACGGTCGATTGCTTCGATGTACTGGGTGATCGAGTCCCGGTTGTGGATGAGGAAGTCGATCTTCTCCGTCATGCGGTCCCGTTCCGTTACCAGGAGCTCCCGCAGCCCGGGTTCGGCGTTCTTTACGACGATGGTCTGCGGCTGGTTCAGGCAGGGCAGGATGTTCGAGATGATCCGCGTCGGGATCCCGGAATCGACCAGCCCGCGAATCTTCTTCACCCGATCGACCAGGTAGTCGTCATAGATCCGGTACCCGTTATCCAGGCGACGCGGGGACATCAGGCCCTGCTCCTCGTAGTACCGCAGCATCCGGGCAGGAATCCCCGTCTTATTCGCCAACTCACCGATACGCATAAACCCTCCCTAAGCTCGTCTCAACGATTCGACCTTCACACTAATGGCAATGTTGAGACTGGACAAATCAAGGACATCGCTCCCCTTGCACTTGATAGGCCCCATATCTGGCAGCGACTCAGTCACATGCCAAGCACACACAGCAGTACGAGGAGAATCATGCCCAAGCCACGCATGATCCTGGGGATACACCTGGGCAACGGATACGGATCGCAAAGTTCCGCTTGGTGCGCCCCAGGCGTGGATCTGGCCAACTACACGAGCTTCGACGCGCACGTCCGCTATGCGCAGGCCGCCGAACGGGGAAAGTTTGCTTTCCTGTTCCTTCCAGACCATCCCAGCCTGCAGGCTGACGTGGACCAAGAGACACCCGGAATCACCTCGAGCCCACGATGACCCTCGCGGCAATTGCTCGGGCACAGAACGGATCGGTCTCGTCGCCACAGGTTCCACGACCTTCAATGAGCCATTCAACCTCGCCCGCCAATTTAAGGCTCTCGACGTTATGAGTCACGGCCGCGCCGGATGGAACGCCGTCACGACCAGCGATCCAGCCTCTGCAGCGAACTTCGGACAAGCTGTCGCACCCCGGCCCCAGCGATACCAGCGCGCCCACGAAACCATCCAGATCACCCAGGCCCTCTGGGGAAGCTGTCAGCAAGACGCCTGGATCAAGGACCAGCACACCGGTCACTTCGCCGACCCCGACAAAAATCCAACCCATCAACATGCAGGGCAAGCACGTCGCTTCCCGCGGGCCACTGCCATCCCGCCCTCCGAACAGGGACAGCCCGTCATTTTCTCGGCCGGAGTAGGCGGCAACGGACTCGAACTGGCAGGACGCTACGCCAATTTTGTCATCGGCGCCACGTTCACCATCGGCCATGCTCGTAAGCAACGCCAGGCCTACCGTGACGCCGCCCGCAGGGCAGGACGGAACCTGGCCGAGATCAAGTTCTTCGCCGGAGTCATGCCTGCGATCGGCAAGACCAAGCTCGCCGTCCTGGACCGGCGCGTCCAGTTCGGTGAGCTCACAGCAGCATCCCGCGTCCCCTACCTCGGCTCGATGCTGAACCTGCAGCTCGACGACCCCCTCACACCCGCCCAACTGGCCGTCGCGACCTCGAGTCCTTTCGACCCCCGCTCGTCACGGGCCTGGAGGTCGCACGGGAAGGATAAACTCTCCGCGACATCCTCGCCCACGGTGTCATCGACTACCACCCCACCCCCATCGGCGAGGCATCGGTCACCGCGGATCACATGCAGGAATGGTTTGAAGCCCGTGCCTGCGACGGGTTCTGGGTGTCCATCGACGTCAATGAGGACGGGATCGATACATTCGTCGACGAGGTCGTCCCCGTCCTTCAGGACCGAGGCATCTACCACCGCGACTATGACGGCGCCACACTCCGCGAACACCTCGACGGCTCCTGCCCAATACGGGCTCGACCCACCCCTCACCGACCCCACCGCATGACGACCCCACCGGATGACGACCCCAGCACACCCACCAGCAGCAGCATTGATCAAGTGCTGTTTCGTGATATTTGAGAGTTTCGCGAGCTCTCCGATTCGCGTTTTGTGCACCCTTCGGTTGAAGTTGGTCAACGTCACATTTGACCTTCACATTAGTGTCAACCATTTACGATAACGTTCATGACCTTAGTACAGCGCACCCCCGAACGGACACGCCCACCGCGGCGTCTCCCGCTCTGGAGCCTGCTCGCCCTGACGGCGAGCGGTTTCCTGACCGTCATGCTGGAGACTATGCCTGCCGGCATCCTCCCCGAAATAAGCCAGGGACTCGGGGTGAGTGAATCCGCTGCCGGTCAGTTCGTCTCGGTCTACGCGATCGGTTCCATTGTCGGGGCGATCCCCATCATCGGCGCCACGATGGGCTGGTCCCGCCGCAGCCTGCTGGTTGGCGCACTCACTGGATACGTCCTGACGAGCCTGTTTGTCGCTGTGTCGTCGAGCTTCGCACTCACACTGGGGGCCCGCTTCATCGCCGGTGTCTGTGCTGGTGTGTTGTGGGGCATCATCGCCGGCGTCGCGGGCCGTCTCGTGAGCGCAGACCAGCGCGGTCGCGCTTTGACGATCGCGCTTGCAGGCACCCCAATCGCACTGGCCGTCGGTACACCGGCCGGCACGCTGCTAACAGGCCTGATCGGGTGGCGGTTCACCTTCGTCGCGATGGCGGCCTTCGCCGCTGTCCTCATCGGGTGGGTGCTGGCGGTTCTGCCCGTCCTGCCCGGCCAGGAAAAAGGCGAGCGGACCCCAATTCGGCGCGTGTTCACCCTTCCGGGCCTGGTGCCTGTACTGGTTACCGCGGTCCTCTACGTCACCGCGCACAACCTCCTCTACACGTACATAGCGTCCTTCCTTGCCCCTGTTAATATGGGCGGGGCTGTCAGTGCGGTCCTGATGGTCTTCGGTGTCTCATCACTGATAAGCCTGGCAATCACCGGTACCCTAATTGACCGGCACCTGCGCACCCTCATGATCATCAGCATCGCCTTGTTCGCCGTCGCCATGCTTGTCCTGGGGCTCATCTCCGGCTCCCCCGTCGCCGTGTACGCCAGTGCTGCTGCGTGGGGCCTGGCATTCGGCGGCGCCGCGAGCGTCCTGCAGACTGCGATGATGAACGTCGCCGGCACCGCCGTGGACGCAGCCCAGGGTGTGATGGTCACCGGCTGGAACATCGGCATCGCCGGCGGCGGCATCATCGGAGCCGCACTCCTCACCTCGCTGGGACCACCATCCCTTGCCTGGGCGACACTTGCGCTGCTCGTGATCGCCCTCATCATCGTGACCGGCGGCCGCCGACACGCGTTTCCGCCCTCACGCCGCTGATTGACCTGTTCAATGAGGCCACCAATGCTCAGAGTAGTCATGACTAAAGTACTGCCGCAGGACACACGATTGATTACTTCTCGGGCAGTTAGTTCCTAGGGCGTGTCTCCTAAATCAAGGGTTCGCTGTGGTTGTAGTGCTTGAGGGGTGTCAAGATCCATCACGCTTGCGACGGGAGGGGTCGGCCGCTGGCGATGATTGTCGGACCGGGCCAGGCCGGAGACTCGCCGATGTCCCCCGTAGTGATGGAGGCAGTGCGGGTCCCTCGTCTTAGCGGCGGCCGTGCCAGAAGCCGGCCGGACGCCGTTTTGGGCGACAAAGCGTACTCATCCCGAGCAAATCGTCGCTGCTGCGTAGCCGGCGGATCAAGACCGTCATCCCCGAGCCCTCCGACCAGATCGAGAACCGCAAACGCCGCGGTTCACGGGGCGGACCCCCCGTGAACTTCGACTCCGGCACCTACAAGGGCCGAAACACTGTCGAAAGGTCCTTCAGCCTCTTCAAACAGTGGCGCGCCATAGCCACCCGCTACGACACACTCGCATTGACCTACCGCGCGGGCGTCGTCCTCTGGCTACGACGATAAGGAGACACGCCCTAGGCGATGGCCCATTGACCATTGGCTGTTGCTTCACTACTCAGATTGTCAGGCTTTTGCACACCCAAAGCTGACACAAGGCGCCTTGCCTGCTCCTAGGGACAACCCGAATTGACCTAGGTTTTGAACGAGAAGTCAGGCCCGCCTGCCCGCCGGGGACAATTTGTCATAGGTTATCCACCGCTACTGCTGCCAGGGAGATACCCCAACGGCTCCTACTTCCAGCCGTGGATAACCTTAGATTGACCCCAGCCATGGACCGATCAGAGTCGTCACCAATTCCGGCCGGCGTGATCAACAAGCACGGGTTTGCCCGCCAAGGCAGGTGACGAAATATCCGTTATCGGCCTTAGAAAACAGTCGGGGGAGAGGCTTGAAATAGGCCTCTGTTACCTTCCGATGAGGGCCCTGTGGCCTGCGGGCGGGACTGAAGGCGCGTCTGCGTCGATGCTGTAGATGGTTTCGAAGATGTCGGTAATCCTGGTGATGTCCTCCAGCTTGATGTTGATAAACGCCGACCGTTTTTTCAGGTGCTGGACAAGCTCGGGGCTGTGGCCACATCAGCTGGTCAAGGTACGTCCCGAATGGTCGCCCGCTTGCCCTGGTGTAGTTTGACAGAACTTTATGGCAGTCCCGCGAAGGCGGGACTGCCATAGGTCAAGGGCGGGAGTAAGTCAGCGAGCCTCAACCTGCTCCTGCGAGGCGCGCGCGGGGGTAAGCAGCATGGTTGCGGTGTCAATGCGTTCATTAGTGTCCTGCCCCTCCGCCAATGCCTCAGCTTCGCGGCGGGTGGACACGACCGGTACCGAGCCGAGGAGTGGCCGGGAAGCAGACTCGCGCATCTTCAGCAGTGCAAAGAGGGCGACGACGGAGAAGAACATGATGTAGAAGGCAGGCGCGTACGAGTTTCCGGTGACTTCAACGAGGACCTGGCTCACCAGCGGGGTGGTGCCGCCAAAGATGGAGATAGCGAGGTTGTGCGTAACGCCTACACAGCCAAAGCGGGAGGCCGTGGGGAACAATTCGGACATTACTGCACCTGTCAGTGCGAGGAAGCAGGCGCTGGGCAGCGAGACGAGGAACAGTGCAAGATACAGGGACCACAGCGTCCCTGCTTGCATCAGGGAGAATGCCGGCAGCAGCAGGACAAGGTTGCCGATGGTCGCCATGGCGTAGATTGGGCGACGACCGATCCGGTCCGATAGGCGGGCCACGAGTGGAATCATGACGGCCAGCAGCACCAGCACGACCACGGCGGCGATGGCGGTCTGCACGGCATCTGAGCCCACTTCCGTTTCCAGGTAAGTGGGCATGTAGCTCGTGAGCATGTAAGCGGAAGTGCCGTCGGCGGCCACGAGTGCACAGCCGATCAGAATCTGGGGCCAGTAGTGCTTCAGGATGTTTGGCAGGTTGTGCCTGACGAACATGGGGCTGATGTCTTCACGCTCGGACTTCTCGTGGGCGACTTCAAAGCTGGGTGATTCCGGAATGCGGCGGCGCAGTGAAATGGCCAGAATGCCCAGGGGCAGTGCGATCAGGAAGGGGATGCGCCACCCGCCTTCACGCATTGCTGCCTCGCCCCAGAGTGAGGTCGTGATGGCGGTTGTGGCGGCCACGACGCCAGCACCGGCTGCGAAGCCCAGCATTGATCCGGAGTTCAGGAGCGAGGTCATGAAGCCGCGGCTGCGGTCAGGGGAAAATTCAGCGATGTAGGTCGCCGCCCCGGAGTACTCGCCCCCGGTGGAGAAGCCCTGCAGCATTTTCAACAGGTAGAGCGGGAGGATTACCCATAGCCCGACCTGACCGGCGGTAGGCAGCAGCCCGATGAGGGTGGTGCCGGCGGCCATGAGGGCCATCGTGAAGAAGAGCACCTTGCGGCGTCCGATCTTGTCGCCCAGCGGGCCCAGGATCATTCCGCCGAGGGGCCGCACCACGAAGGAGACGGCGAAGCCCAGAAGCGTGACGAGCAGCCCCATCCTTTCGTCCATGCCCTCGGTGAACACGGAGGTCATGGTGAGTGCGAGGTATCCGTAGATACCTATGTCGTACCACTCGATGAAGTTGCCGACTCCGGCCCCGATGTGAGCTTTACGGAGTTCGCCTTTGTCGACGACGATGCAGTCATCTGCCTTCAGGCGACGCGTCGTCCCCGACAGGGCCGGAGGTTGTTGTCTCGGATTATGGGACATCTTTGTCTTTCTGTCGTGATGGGAAACGGAGCCGGTCATCACTTGGACGTTCTAACCGTGCCGATGACAGGTGCCTGCGGCTGGCCGCGCCAGGCTTGCAGAGCTCGCGGCTGCGAATGTTCCGCATACGTTCACTGAATGAACGCAGCATCTACTTGTTGAACACCAAGGGTAGAGTGGTGCAGGACACACGGTCAAGTTTTATGCGCTCCCCCATGCTGCCCCTCGAGCCAACCCGGCTTTTCCAGAAGGCCCCCGGAGCACTCCACGCTTCATCACCTCGGTTCAGCCACCACTGCCTTCAGCCGGCGGCCCGCTCAGGTTCCCAAGGGGTGCTGCGCCATGCGCCACGCTGCCAGGCCACGCCCCTAGAGGCCATTGCCGCCTTGCGCTCGGATGTGACTCATGGCATAATCGTTCCTATGTTCAGAAAATGAACGCGCTGTTCAATTGTACGAGTCAATGTCCGCCCGGATTGCTTCAGAGAGGAAGCCATCATGACCATCACCCACGGCGTTTTGTCACTTTCTTTTGTCCGCAATCGCGGCCAGCGCGTCACGTCCCCGACCACCCGCCAGGTGGCGGCGCCGGCAGCTCCTGCAGCCACGGGCGGCCTTACCTGCGCTCCCTGGGAGGGCCTTTACCTGGAGACTGCGGAGGCGCACGACTTTCAGGAGTCTCCGGTACCCAACCCGGAGCTGGAGCGCTTTCTGTACACCCTTATGTACGGTGAATAACGTCGGCGGGGAGGGCTGTCTGGTGGTCGACAGCAGCTGCGAAACCTTCCCTGAGGCGGGAGAGTGCTTTTTCTGCACGGGACCCGAAACCGACTGACCGGCATCAAGCCCCGGAGCCCTTCGTTTCGCAACGCGGAGGGCTCCGGCACCAATCCGTCAGGACGGCAGAGGAAGTTTCGCCGTTCTGCCCCCATCGAGCACAATGACCTCACCGGTCAGGAACGTCGATCTGTCGCTGCCCAGAAAGACGGCAAGATCTCCCACGTCTTCAGGCCGTCCTATCCGCCCGGCCGGATGGAGCCTGTTGAGTGATTCCCGGGCGGCAGCCGGGTCCGGAAGCGATGACAGATAGATGTCGCTGAGTTCCGAAGCTATCCAGCCCGGCGCGATGGCATTGCACCTAATGTTGTCCTCCCCCAGGTCCACTGCCATGGCCCGAGTCATCCCATGTATGCCCGCTTTAGATGCGCAGTACATGGTGTGCCCGGGGTTCGCTGCCAACCCTTCAATGGAGCCGATGTTGATAATGCTCCCTCCGCCCCGTGCCCGCATATGAGGCAAAACGGACTGCGTCAGGAACAAAGGCGCCCTGAGGTTGATGGCCAACATCAGTTCCCATTCTTCGGGCCGGATAGCTGACACGGCGCGCTCGAGCATGATCCCGGCATTGTTGACCAGGATGTCCACACCCCCAAAGGTGTCCACCGTCCTTTCCACCACTTCAGCCGCGGCAGAAGCCTTGGCCAGGTCAGCCTGCACGCCAAGCACATTGGGGTTCCGGTCAAGGTCGGGCTCCAGTGGCCGGCGCTGGACGACGGCGACCCTTGCTCCTTCTTCCAGGTACCGGTCCACAATGCCACGGCCGATCCCCTGGCCTCCTCCGGTGACAAGGGCGATTTTGCCTTCGAGTTCCATTCATTGTCCCTTCTGTTGCTTTTGCAGGTCGGTGGCGGGCGGTGGAATCAGGACCAGCTTTCCGGTGTGCTTCTTGGTCAGAAATTCTCTTTGAGCCTGCGCGATGTCCCGCAGGGGGTAAATGCCGGAGACTACGGGGCGTATCTCGTTGCGTTCGATGTACCCGATGAGGTTTTCGAAAACTTCATCGTCCTGGAAAGTGCACCCCAGCAGGGAAAGGTCCTTCAGGTAGATGACGCGCAAATCCACGTCAGCAATCGGGCCAGCGATGGCACCTGCGATCGCGTAACGGCCGCCTGGGCGCAGCAGTTCCAGCCGTTGCCCTGTTCGGGACCCGCCCACCACGTCAATGACTGCATCGATGGAGTTTCGTCCCAGCACGCTGACGGGATCAGCGTCGCGATCCAGCGTCAGATGGGCGCCTTCGGCGAGAACCTGGGCAGCTTTTCCCGGGGAGCAGACAGCAAAAACCGTGGCACCGCGGCGTTTAGCGAGCTGGACAGCCGCCAGGCCCACTCCCCCGGACGCTCCGGTTATCAATACCCGCTCTGCACCCACATCAGCGCGGTGCAGCATGTTCTCGGCTGTCGAGTAGGCACACGGAACAGCGGCAAGTTCTGCGTCGGACCAGTCGCAGTGGACGGTGTGGGTCTCTTTCGACGGCGCCACCGTGAACTGGGCGAATCCACCGTCGCAGTCTCCGCCGAGTGTCCAGCATTCGTACGGCCGGTAGTCGACGTAGCTGCGGAGCATGTTGCGGACTACGACGCGTTCACCGATCCGGCCCGCGGGGACGCCATCGCCGACGGCAACTATCCGGCCGCAAACATCTGCGCCCTGAATCCTGGGAAAGGACAGTTCCTGACCTGACCAGGCAGCATCGGCAGCTTCCATGTCAGCAAAACCTTCCATGCCTCCTTCGCCGGTGCCGATGGAAACAGTCTTTGAATACCAGCCGGTCCGGGTGTTGATATCGGTGTTGTTCACACCGGCTGCCGCCACCTCGATAAGCACTTCCCCCGGCCGGGGAAGCGGCACCGGGACGTCCGTCCGGTACACGAGACGGTCCAGACCCCCGTGCCCGGTCAGTACTGCGGCGGCCATAACGTCAGGCTGCACAAAGACTCCTTATCGCGGACCAGGGACAACACTGTGGAAGGCCCTGGAAATTCATTAACCTGCTCATAGCTTCTTCTTCACCCTTGTGTCCTGCCCGGTACTAACCAGGGCTTCAAGGGAAACTTCCGGGGCTCCTCCGGTTATGGTCGTTCGGTTCCGCCTTGCCCGCTGAAAACGTGCGAAGGCCACCGCTGCGATCGCTCCCCATGCGACATTGAGCGCTACCGACGGCCAGGCGCCGTGATAGGCCCCGTTGACCAGCAGGGCAGCAGATCCGGCAACGTTGCACAACTGGAACAGCCGCCCGTTGCCAAGCCAACCCAGCGAAAAGGCTCCATAGCCCACCAGGACGATCAGGGCCCCGAACCAGCCACTCAGCTCAGCCCACAGCGTCATACCCGTACTCCCCCTGAAACAGTTGCCTGCGCATTCAGCCTCCCGGCGCTTTCCCTTTTTATGACGTGTTCACCCGCGCCTGTTGACGGTGTGACCTCGACCACTCTATTCTTTTGTTCATTAGGTAATCAAGATGTTCAGTTGCTGAACGTAAAGAAAGTTCGACTTTATGAACCAGATGAGACTGTTCGCCTTTGACTTCGCCGGTCCAGCACACCTGTCGGCAGGACTGTGGCGCCATCCCTTGGACCGCGGGACTGAATACAAGTCGGTCCAGTACTGGATCAATTACGCCCGGATGCTCGAGGAGGCCTGCTTTGACGGCATCTTCTTCGCTGACAACGTCGGGTACCACGATGTGTACCGCGGCAACGTTGACGCAGCTTTGAAGGACGCCGCCCAGATCCCGGCGAACGATCCTGCGTTTGCTATTCCCGCTATGGCGGCGGCCACGCAGCACCTCGGCTTCGGCGTGACGTCTACGACTGCCTACGATCACCCGTACTCGCTGGCACGGAAGTTTGCCACCCTTGACCACCTGACCGACGGGCGCATTGGGTGGAACGTGGTGACCTCCTATGCCGACAGTGCCGCCAGGAATCTGGGCAACGGGGCACAGCGGGCCCACGACGACAGGTACGAGGTCGCAGAAGAGTTCATCGACGTTGCCCTCAAACTCTGGGAAGCGTCATGGGAAGAACGCTCCGCGGTCGTCGACGCAGACTCGTCAACCTACATCGACCCCGAAAGGGTCCACCCCATCGAGCATGCGGGCAAGCACTTCACAGTACCGGGCATCTTCCTGTGTGAACCCTCCCCCCAGCGGACCCCGGTGATCTTCCAGGCCGGCGGCTCCAGCCGTGGGGTGGCGCTGGCAGCAGCCACAGCAGAGGCCGTCTTCATGAACGCCACATCCAAAGCGGGGCTGAAGAAGCAGGTCGATGCACTGCGGCAGCAGGCCGCAGCGGCAGGCCGGAACCCTGCGCATATCGCGGTCCTTCAGATGATCACCGTCATCAGCGCCCCCACGGACGCCGAGGCCCGGGAAAAGTACGAGGACTACCGCAAGCTGGTCTCCTATGAAGGAGCCATGGCCCGGTACAGCGGATGGAGCGGCCTGGACATGTCCACCTTCGATCCTGATGTTCCCTTGCGGCATGTCAAGACCAACGCCGGCCAGACCATGGTGGATATCTTCTCCAAGATGGATCCTGAGAAGGAGTGGACACCGCGGGACATCGCGGAGTACATCGGCATCGGCGGAACAGCGCCGGTGATTGTGGGCGGACCGGAAACAGTAGCGGACGAACTTGCTTCTTGGATGGAGGAAACCGGGATCGACGGCTTCAACGTCGCCCATGCCGTCAAGTACCAGGACATCAAGGACTTCACCGATTTCGTTGTTCCTGAGCTGCAGCGCCGGGGAACCATGCGCACGGGCTACGAAGGCTCCACGCTCCGCGAAAACCTCTTCGGCGCCGGCCAGTCCCGCCTGGCCGGTGACCATCCCGGAGCCGCTTACCGCGACTCCTTCTCCTCACAAGCACTCACCGGAGACCGCAAATGACCGCCTTAGCAACCGCACCCGCCCCCGCCATCAGCCCCGCCGATTACCGCCAGGTCTTCGGGCTCCTTCCCACCGGGGTCGTGGCCATTACCGGCCATGCCGCAGACGGCAGGCCCATGGGCTTCGTTGTCGGGACTTTCCAGTCACTTTCCCTGGAACCGGCACTGGTCACCTTCTGTGTGGACAAGTCCTCCAGTACCTGGCCAACCCTGCGGTCCCTGGGCCGGTTCACCGCCAACATCCTCTCCACCGGGCAACTCAGCGTCTGCAAGGCCCTCTCCCGCAAAGGGCAGGACAAATTCCAGGGCATCGACTACGAGGAAAGCGCCCTCGGCACGCCACGGATCCTGGACTCCACAGCCTGGATCGACTGCGAAGTGCTCTCCGAAGTAGTCGCCGGGGACCACTACATGATCGTCGGAGCAGTCAAGGCCATGGAAACCGGATCCGGTGATGCGCTCCTGTTCCGGGGCGGGAAATTCGGAGAGTACAACCTCTGGCCCTCTCCCCCGCCCGCTAACGCCTAATCAACCCATTCCGCCCAGACAAAGAAGTCGGAGCAATCAAGTGAACGCCATGCACCTGGAAGTACCGAGACAAGACCATCGCAAGGAAGCCATGAATCCAGAAGAGTCCTTCATCAAGGTGGAGCACCTCACCAAGATCTTCTACCCCGCCAAAAGCAAGTCCGTGCTGCGCAGGAACTCGCCGAAACAGACCGGTTTCAAGGCCGTTAACGACGTCTCCTTTGACGTGAAGCGCGGAGAGATCTTCGTCATCATGGGCCTGTCCGGTTCCGGCAAGTCGACGATTATCCGTATGCTCAACAGGCTCATCGACAACACCGAAGGCTCCATGGTGATCGACGGCAAGAATGTAGGAGCACTTGATCCGTCCGGGCTCCGCGCCTTCCGGAACGAGACCATCAACATGGTCTTCCAGCACTTCGGCCTGTTTCCCCACCAGTCATTGCTGGACAACGTGGCATTCGGCCTCAAAGTGCGTGGAGTCGACAAAAAGTTGCGTGAAGCGAAGGCCACCGAAGCCTTGAAGCTTGTGGGTCTCGGGGACCGAACGCACGCCCTGCCCGATCAGCTCAGCGGCGGCATGCGGCAGCGTGTCGGTTTGGCGCGTGCCTTGGCTACAGATGCGGAGATCCTGCTGATGGACGAACCGTTCAGTGCCCTGGACCCGTTGATCCGCCAGGACATGCAGCAGCTGCTGATAGAACTGCAGCGCAACTTCAAGAAGACCATCGTTTTTGTCACCCACGATTTGGACGAGGCCATGTATCTCGGGGACCAGATCATGGTGATGAAGGAAGGCCGGATGATTCAGCGCGGGACCGCGCTGGACTTGCTGGAAACCCCCGCGGATCCCTACATCGAAAAATTCGTGGCAGAAGTGAACCGCAGCAAGGTCCTCCACGCCGGCATGCTCGCTGAGCCCTTCACGGGCGCGGACCGCGAAGACGGGTGCAGCACCGGGGCAAGGCCCGTGGACGCCACGGCCAACGGGCATGCGGCGGTCAAGCATGTCACCGGCGAAACCATCATCGCCGATCTGCTCCCGGTGTTCGCCGCCGGATGCGACCGGCTCCACGTCACTGACGAACAAGGCCTGGTCATCGGCCAACTCACTGCGAACAAAGTCTTCGCCGCACTCTCCCCGAAGGAGTCTGTCAAATGAATCTTGATGTCGGAGGGTGGTTCGAATCCCTCATTGACTGGTTCCTCGCGAACCTTGGCTGGTTCTTCGACGGCGTCGCCTGGCTGACCAGCCAGATCGTCGGCGGCGTCGAGTTCGGCCTGGTTGCCCTGCACCCGCTGGTCATCATCGCCCTGCTCACCGCCCTGGCCGCCTTCATGACCCGCAGCGTCGGAATCACGATCTTCTCCGCCGTGGCCTTCCTGCTCATCCTCTCCATGGGGTTGTGGCTTGAAACGATGGCCAGCCTGTCCATTGTGCTCGTTTCGGTCGCGGCCGCCCTCCTGATCGGAATTCCCCTGGGGATCTGGGCAGCGTTGAGCTCCCCGGTCAGCGCTGTCATGCGGCCCATCCTGGACCTCATGCAGGCAATGCCCGTTTTCGTATACCTCATCCCGGCCGTGTTCTTCTTCGGCGTCGGAACCGTGCCCGGCATCGCAGCCACCATCGTGTTCTCCATCCCCCCTGCGGTCCGACTGACCGAGCTCGGCATCCGTCAGCTGGATCATGAACTCCTCGAAGCGGCCCAGGCCTTCGGTGCCAAGAAGAGCCTGATTCTCGGTGACGTCCAGCTTCCCCTGGCCTTCCCGTCCATCATGGTCGGCGTCAACCAGGTCATCATGCTCGCCCTGTCCATGGTCGTCGTCGCCGGCCTTGTCGGGGCAGGCGGACTCGGTGGTGTCGTGGTCCAGGGCGTCGCGCAGCTGGACACAGCCCGCGGCTTCGAAGGCGGCCTCGCCGTCGTCATCCTCGCCGTCTACCTCGACCGCGTCACAGGCGGTGCAAGTGCCTTGGCAGGCGTCCTGCGCAAGAGCAGCCGCCTCCGGAAAGAACGGGCAGTCGCCAAAGCTGCCACCCCCCGCGTCAATGCCGATGCAACCCCAGCAGTTCAATAACCATTCATCCTCACTAGGAGACCAGCATTGAAAACCCTGCTCAAAACCACCCTCGCTTTCGCTGCGATCGCCGTCAGTGTCAGCGCCTGCTCCGGAGTCACCCCCGGCGGAGGCGGAGGCGGCGACGCCGACAAGACTGTCAACTTCGCCACCGTCCCGGGCTTCGACGACACCGTCGCCGTCACCGGCCTCTGGTCAGCCCTGCTTGAAGAGAAGGGCTACACGGTCAAGACCACCAGCGTAGACCTCGCTGCCGGGTTCTCAGGCATCGCCCGCGGTGACCTGGACGGCTACCTCAACGCCTGGCTGCCCACCACCCACCAGGCGTACATCGACAAGTACAAAGAGGACCTCGTCATCCTCGACGAGCCCTACTACGACAAAGACGAACTCGTCCTGGCCGTCCCGGAATTCGTCGAAGAAAACACCATCAGCGACCTCGCCCAGAACGCTGCAAAATACGACTCGAAAATCATCGGGATCGAAGCCGGCTCCGGCGAGATGAAGATTCTGCCTGACGTCCTGGCCAAGTACGAGGCCAAGGACAAGCTGTCGATCATCGAAGGAAGCACCCCGGCAGCCCTCGCCGCACTCAAAGACGGGGCAGAGAACAACAAACCCGTGGTTGTAGCCCTCTGGAAGCCGCACTGGGCCTTCGCCGCCATGCCGGTCAAGGCACTCGAAGACGACCGCCAGGGCTGGCCCGCAGCGGACGGTTCCCACGTCGTCCTGTCCAAGGAGTTCGCGGAAAAGCATGGAGACATCCGCGGCTGGATGGAAAAGTCCAACCTGACCGAGGAGCAGTACGCCTCCCTGATGCTTGCAGTCAGCGAGGCCAAGGAACCGGTTGAGGGAGCCAAGAAGTGGCTTGAAACGCCCGAAAACCGGGCAGCCGCGGACGAATGGCTGAAGTAGCCCGGCATTACTCCCCGCACTAAGCCAACCCTGTAAGCGGACAGGCCCGTGACACGCCCCCCGCGTGTCACGGGCCTTCTGCTGTTCCCTACGAACCTTTGACAGTGACTGAAGTAACACATAAAATTGAATAAGACGTTCAGAAATTGAATACGGCTAACCAGTGGCAGGGGCCTCTACAGGCGGACCGCCGCCGGACAGGGCCTACTGCCCGTGCTGCGCTGACAAAGCTGTCACTGGAGTACACGGCCCAAGCACGCAGAGGCCATGGCTCATCCACCGGGCGTTCAGCCGACCATCAGTGGTACGCCTCAGGTCAGCAGCTGAGAAATCTTCAACCAGTAAAGGACAGGAATGCGACGGCCAGCCAGCCACAAAGTAAGCCACAAGCCCACGCCCTCCCTTGAGCTGGTGGGCAACTGGACGGTCCTGGAACCGGGGGACAAAGTCCTCCTCTACCGCGGAGGCAAGGTAAGCGCCTCCGGCAGCGTAGATCTTAGAAGCCACAACGGAAACGTCTTCTGGATTCTCCGCGAAGGCGGGCAGGGCCGGGCAATGATTCACAAGACCGACAACATCGCCGTCTACCGGCGCACGGCGCAGACCAGCCGCCCCCGCCAAGAAGCCTAAGCCCCCACCAACCTATGAAATATCAACCGCTACCGTCAGGGAGAAACGCAATGCTACTCAACGGACATTCACTGATCGCCGGAGAGCAGGTCATCGGCGACAACGGGACTACGACAGGTTTCAACCCCGCCACCAACGAAACTCTTGAACCCGTCTACTCACTGATCAGCCAGGAGCAGCTCAAGACCGCAACATCCGCAGCTGCCGAGGCGTACAAGTCCTTTTCCACTCTGGATCCGCAGACCCATGCCAGTTTCCTGGAGGCAATCGCAGACAACATCGACGCGATCGGAGAGGACCTGATTACGCGCGCCAGCCAGGAAACCGGGCTGCCCGCCCCCAGGCTGGAGGGCGAACGCGCCCGCACCACCGGCCAGCTGCGGCTCTTCGCCTCCGTTGTCCGCAGCGGAGACTTCCGCGGCGTCCGCATCGACCCCGCCATCCCCGACCGTACTCCCCTGCCCAGGGCCGATATCCGTCAGCGCCAGATCCCCCTCGGCCCCGTCGCAGTCTTCGGCGCCAGCAACTTCCCGTTCGCCTTCTCCACCGCCGGCGGTGATACAGCCTCTGCCCTGGCCGCAGGCTGCCCCGTCATCTTCAAAGCCCACAACGCCCACCCCGGCACAGGTGAACTGGTTGGGCACGCCGTCGTCAAGGCCGTCAAGGACTTCGGCCTGCACCAGGGCGTGTTCTCCCTGGTCTACGGACCCGGTGCCAGCATCGGCCAGGCCCTCGTGGCGGACCCGCACATCAAGGCCGTCGGTTTCACCGGATCCCAGGCCGCCGGCATCGCCCTGATGAAGACCGCAGCTGCCAGGCCCGAGCCGATCCCCGTCTATGCTGAGATGTCCTCCCTGAACCCGGTCTTCGTGTTCGAAGGCGCCCTGAAGGGCTCCACCGAGCAGATCGAGGCCCTGGCCCAGCAGTACGTCACCGCTGTCACCGGCAGCTCCGGCCAGCTCTGCACCTCCCCCGGACTGCTCTTCGCCCCGGCAGGTGAAGCAGGGGACAAACTCGCGGCCGCCGTCGGCCGTGCCGTGTCAGCGTGCGCCGGGCAAACCATGCTCACCGAAGGCATCGCCGGGTCCTGGAACGCCGGAACCGAAGCGCTCGGCAGCGCAGCAGGTGTTGACCTGATCGGCAAAGGCCTGGAAGGTGCCACCAAGAACGCCCCGGCCCCCACCATCTTCGGCACCCAAGTCCGGGACTTCGTGACCAACCATGTCCTGCACGAGGAAATCTTCGGCGCCGCCTCCCTGGTGATCCGCTACAACACCACCGATGAACTCCTCGAAGCCGCGGCACGGATCGAAGGGCAGCTCACCGCTTCCCTGCAGCTCACCGAAGAGGACTACCCCACCGCCGCGCCGTTGATCCCGGTCCTGGAACAGAAAGTGGGCCGCATCATGGTCAACGGCTGGCCCACCGGCGTGGAAGTGGGCCACGCCATGGTCCATGGCGGGCCCTTCCCCGCCACCTCCGACTCCCGCACCACCTCCGTCGGCACCCTGGCGATCAACCGGTTCCTCCGGCCCGTCGCATACCAGAACATCCCCCAGGAGCTTCTCCCGCAGCCGCTTCAGGACAGCAACCCGTGGCACCTCAACAGGCTGATTGACGGTGTCGTCGAAAAGGCGCACGTTACCGTCTAGCACCTTGCCCACACCCGACCAGGTCCCGGCATGCCACTCCGGCGTGACCGGGACCTGGCGTTTAATCATTTCCACCCGAAAAAGGCCGGCATCGTCCCTGCCCCCAAGCAAGGACAGCCAGCACCCTGATAGGGCGCTGACTGACCTGGTTCCGGCTGTGCGGTTTCAGTCGGGTGGCGCGACGAGCTGATGGCGCATCTGACCAACACCGTGAACCCGGGTGACCAGTTCGTCCCCGGGGGCGAGAAACCTCTGGGGCGCACGCCCGACCCCCACCCCCGGCGGTGTACCGGTGAAAATGATGTCACCGGGGAACAGTGCGGTCACCTGGGAGAGGCGTTCGATGATCTCGGGAATGGAGAAGACCATGTCGGAGGTGAAACCCGCCTGCACCTGTTCACCGTTGATCGTGCAGCCGAGCCGGATATTGTCCGGATCTTCGAACTCGTCCGGTGTCACCAGGAGCGGCCCGAGGGGACCGAATCCGGGAAAGGATTTGGCGAGACTGTACTGGGGGGCCGGGCCGGAAGCCTGCAGGGTGCGTTCAGACAGGTCCTGTCCGGCCGTCAGCCCGGCAACATGGCTCCACGCCCTGTCTTTGGTGATGTTGTGACCACCTCGTCCAATGATGGCCACGAGTTCGACCTCCCAGTCCACGGTGCCTGGTGGCAGCGTGATGGTCCCATAGGGGCCTGTCAACGAGCTGGCGAACTTCGTGAAGACCGTGAGATCCTCGGGGACCGCAAGATTTGCCTCGGCAGCGTGGGCGGCATAGTTCAGGCCAACGGCGAAGATCTGCCGCGGCTGGGGTACGGGGCTGGCAAAGTCCTGCTGATCGATATCGGCCAGAGGTTTTCCGGCGAGGTCCTCGAGCGGGCCGGCGGCGGCCCGGAGTTCGTCCCATCGGCTGTAGGCCTCCTGGATATTGGGGCTGAACCTGCCGTGGGTTGCCTCCGAGACGTCCACGGCCAGGTCATTCGGGGTGATAAGGGTTAGCCGGTTGGAGATGTTGGCAATGCGCATAAGGATCCCTTAGAGCTTGAGATTCGGTGGTGTGAACAACGACGTGTGGCCGGTCCTTTTCGGACCGGCCACACGTCGTTTTATTGGTCTTGTTCAGGCAGAGACATCGAATTCGATGGTGCCCCAGCCTTCAAAGGTGCCGGACCAGTGACCTGCTTCGCGCATGGGGACCGCCTTGAGGCAGCTACCGGGAAGGATGACCTGCCCTGGCTGGAATTCGACGTCGTACTCAGCGAGTCGGTTGACGAGCCAGGCCGTTGCGGCGAAGGGGTTGCCGAGGATGTTGCGGGTGTTTCCGGAGATGATTTCGCGGTCGTTGAAGTTCAGGACACCGCGGGTGTTGCTGAGGTTCACTTCGTTGACGCGCCTAGGGGTGCCGCCCAGCAGGATGGCGCCGGTTGAGCCGTTGTCGGCCAGGGTGTCGGGAAGGCTGATGGCCCAGTTCTTGACCCGGGAGTCGATGATTTCGATGGCCGGCAGTGCGTACTCGATGGCGTCGATGACGTCGGCCACGGTGGTGTTTGGACCGCGGAGCGGCTTGCGCAGCAGGAAGGCGGGCTCGAGTTCCACGAACGGCTCGATGAACTTGCCAAGTTCAAGGCTGGTTCCTTCGTAGGCGAAGGTGCTCGCGAGCAGGTGGCCGTAGTCCGGCTGGTCGAGGCCGAAGGCGTCCTGCATGACCTTGGCGATGTTTCCCAGCTTGTAGCCGACGAGGCGGTCGCCGTTTGCGATGGCGTGCCCAACGTTGATTTTTTGCACCTCGAATGCACCGTCCACATCCAGTGCCGGCCAGGACTCGGAGGGTGCGGCGATGGATTCGCGCTGGAGCCGGGCGGTGCGGAGAGTGCCGGCAATGTCCTCAAGTGAAATGGTTGACATAAAGCGGGGTTCCTTTCGGTTTTGCCCCGCTTCGGCACGACGTCGTGCCTCAGCGAGGTGGAAGCTGAAGTATGGCTTTTGAAGGCTGTGCCCTAGTTCCCCAGGTGCCAGATGCCGAGGGCGGACAGCAGCTCACGGGGATCCCACACGACCCACTCTTCGGCGAGTTTGTCATTTTCGAACCGCAGGAATGATGCCCCGGACACGGTGACGGCCCTGCCCGTGGGGGGAACGTCCATGAACGGACCCTGGTGTGTGCCCTTGGTCTGCCAATGGATCGCGACCCTGTCTCCGTCTTCGACCATCTGCAGGATCTCCACGGTGGAGTCCGGGAAAGCCGAGTGCATGTCGGTGATGGTGCCCTGGAGACTGTTGAAGTCTTCGGTCCCGGTCTTGGACCGGCGGATGTAGTTGGGGGCAAGGATCCGTTCGAATGAGGATATGTCGCCCTGTCCCCACGCGCCGTTCCATGCCTTGAGTATGGTTTCCTGCCTGGTGCTCATGATGCGCTCCTTGATACTTCGGTGGGGATTTCGATGGGCTGGTACTGGCCGAACTTTCCGCCGCGGAACAGCAGGGCGTCGCCGCTCCCGTCCTCCATATGCGTGACGGCCCCGATAACCATGTAGTGGTCACCAACGAGGACTTCGGCGGTGACCACGCAGTCGATGTAAGCGGTGGCGCCGTCAAGGTGGGGAGTGCCGAGCGGCCCGGCGCTGCAGGGCAGGCCTTCAAACTTCTGCGGACCCTTACGGGACAGGGACCGGCAGATGCTGATCTGATCATCGGCGAGGATGTTGGCGGTGAACTTCTGCAGGTTCCGCAGCTTCGGCCAGCTCGAGGAGGACTTGTCCACGCAAAACATAACCAGGGGCGGTTCCAGGGACAAGGACTGGAACGTGCCGACGACCAGACCTAGTTTTTCGTTGTCGTCATTGATGCCCGTGATAGCGGTGACGCCGGTGGGAAGCTTGCCCAGGATCTGCCGGTAGAAGGCAGGAGTTATATCTGTCGGTGGAGTTTGCTCTTTGGCGGGGGTGATATCCATTGTGATAATTCCTTTGCGGCTGGGTTTGGGGCGTCAGTGCCCTGTTGGGTGGGAAGCCGCCTTGCGGGCGGATTTGCGGTATCCGGATGCTTGGTGCCCGTTCATTGCGAGGCTTTCAGCTCGGCGTGGACGGCGCGGGCTGCGCGGAGGCCGCTTTCGATGGCGCCGTCGAAGAACCCGGCCCAGATGTTGGCGGTGTCGCTGCTGGCGAAGTGCAGTGCGCCGTCGCTGGCCTGCTGGGCGGCGTGGTACTTGGTGAGCTGGCCCGGGCGCTGGACCTGCCAGGTCTCCTCTGCGTACGGGTCCTCGCCCCACTTGTGTCCGGTGACTTCCAGGACTTCCAGGTCGTCGCGCCACACCTTGATGGCTTCCTGGACCTGTTCGAGATCGGTGACGTCGATCCGGTTGGCGTCTGCGCCAAAGCCCACCAACACGGCGTCGGTGTCGCTGATGAACTCGGTGCGGATCACGGACAGCGGCTTGTCCTGGGCCGAGTATGCGAAGAAGGGCTTGATGGGGCCCTTGACCCGGATCCAGGCCTTGACGCCCTGGGATGCAGTCTTTTCCCGGCTGGGGGCAAGCTTGCCTTCGCTCAGGGCGGGCTGGACGTCGAGTTTGTGCAGGATATTTTGCGGCAGGGTGATGACCACTTTCCCGGTCTGGATGGCCTGTCCGTCGCCGTAGGTGATGGTGGCGCCATCGCTGTTGTGGCGGACGCTGGTGACCGCAGCGTTGAGGCGGATGTCGGCGGTGCTGTCCTCGGCGATGGCGTTGACCAAGGTGTCGTTACCGTCCTTGAGGCGGTAAATCGCTGAGGCCTCGTGCATCAGGTGCCAGTGCCCGGAGGATCCGGCGGTCCAGCGCAGGGCGTTGACGTAAGCGCACTGGTCCAGGGGTGCGTTGAAGTGACCCACCCAGGCAGCCTCGTTGGCGTTGCGTTCGTCCTCCGTGAGGTCCAGCTTGTCCAGCAATTCCTGCAGGTTGTACTGGTCAACATCGGCCAGGTTCTCCACCGTCAGCGGCGCGTCGGGGCGGGGCAGCCACTTCACCGTGTCTTCCAGCAACCGGGTCATACCCGGGTCGATCAACTTCATGAAGTCGTCCAAATTGCCGCGGCGCACCTCATCACCGGCCAGCCAAAAGGTTTCCTCCGAGCGGGGCCCGCGGGAGACCTCCAGGCCGTAGCGGGTGACCTCGGCCCAGACATGGGGCTGGGTCCAGTGCAGCCAGTTGCCGCCGAGCTCGAGGTTCTGGCCCAGGCGGCGCTCGGTGAACACGCGGCCGCCAAGCCGGTCGCGTGCCTCCAAAACAACCACGTTGTGGCCGCGGTTGCCCAGCTCACGGGCGGTGATGAGGCCGGCGAGCCCTGCGCCGATGACGACGACGTCAGTCTGTCCAGACATTGATATCTCCGAAGTACTTGGGGCTCCGCCGGCGTCAGCGGGCAGCATCGCTGAGGTGTGTGGCGCGCTGCGCTGTGGCAGGGTGGCCATCCAGTGTGTATTTCTGGCCGAAGAGCTTTTCGCGCAGGGTCACCGGCGCCTGGCCCTCCTCCCGTGCCGGGGACACAATGCCTTCGGCGCGCAGCTGGGGCAGCGCGAGCTCGATGAAGTCTTCCCAGCTACCGGGCTTGGAGGTGTAGCTGAGGTTGATCCCGTCGACGTCGGCCTCGTCACGCCAGCGGCGAAGCTCGGCAGTGACGGTTTCCGGGGAGCCGATGATGGTGCAGCCACTTCCGCCCACCGAGAGGAACTCGGCGATCTGGCGGGGTGTCCAGTCCCGGTCCGGGTCGGCTTTGGAGAACATGTCGACCATTGACTGGGCGGCCTTCGTTCCGACGGACTTCAACGGGGCGTCCAGGTCGTAGGAGGACATGTCGATGCCGGTCCAGCCGCTGAAGCGCGCAAGGGCTCCTTCGATGGGTGCGTTCTCGAGAGCTTTCTGGTACTTGGCCTGGGCCTCTTCATCAGTGGGGGCTACGACAACAGTGAGGAGGATAACGACCTTGACGTCGCGGGGATCCCGGCCCGCGTCGGCTACTGCCTGCCGTACCTTGGCAACAGTGCGCTTGGCGCCCTCCACGGAGGTGCTCTGGATGAAGACAGCTTCGGCGTGCTTGCCGCCGAATTCCATGCCCCTGGCGGAGGAGCCGGCCTGGAAGAGCACCGGGGTGCGCTGGGGCGACGGCTCGCACAGGTGGAAACCGGGCACCGTGAAGTATTGACCGGAATGGTTGATCGGGTGGACCTTCGCCGGGTCGATGTAGGTAGCCGATTCGGCGTCGCCTGCCGCAGCATCCTCTTCGAAGGAGCTTTCCCACAGCTTGTAAACGACATCCATATATTCATCGGCCATGTCATAGCGTTCAGCAGGGCTCAGCTGCTGGACCTTGCCGAGGTTGCGGGCAGCGGCCTCGGAATATGAGGTCACGATGTTCCAGCCGACGCGCCCGGAGGTGAGGTGGTCCAGACTGCTGAACTTACGGGCCAGCAGGTACGGCGGTTCGTAGGTTGCCGAGCACGTGACACCGAAGCTCAAGTGCTTGGTCACTGCCGCCATGCCACTGATCAGTACCGTGGGGTCGTTGATGGGGAACTGTGCCGCGTCCCGAAGGGCAGCATCTCCGTTGCCGCGGTAGACATCGTGGTAGCCAACGTTGTCAGCAAAGAAGATGCCGTCGAAGCTGGCGGCCTCCAGCTTCTTCGCCACCTCCGTCCAGTACTGCAGGTCCGTGTAACGGTGGCCCTGGTCGCCCTCATTGCGCCACGAACCTGAGGTCAGGTGCGCCGGAGCGAAAACGTCGAAGGCAAACAGGCTCAGGGGTGCATTTTTCATGGCAGTACTTCCTTGGACGGTGCCTTCCGGCGACATAAACTACAAGCGGAATCAAATTGAACGCTGTGTTCAATTTAAGTTGTTAGGTGGCTCACTGTCAAGATCGTGCCTCGCTTTTGAACATGGAGTTCGCTTAGCGGTCGCGGCTAGGATGTACATAGCAATCGCGGGTCCGACAGTGGACCCGAAAAGACCTGAAGTAGGAGCGGACATGGCAGCAGGGCAAAACGCGTCACCGGAGGATTCCCCGGAAAGCGAGGCGACTGCCGGCACCCCTGAGCCGTTTGACCTCATTAACAAATCCGTCGTGAAGGCGACCGTCCTGCTCAGGGAGCTTGGACGGCACCCCGGTGGAATCAACGTCACTGAACTGGCGCAGGCGGTGAAAATGTCCCGTCCGACCGCCTTCCGGCTTCTGCTGAGCCTTGAACAGACAGGCTTTGTGGAGCGGGAAGACAACCGTTACAAGCTGGGCTGGCAGCTTGCGCACCTGGGCAGGCTTGCTGATCCCTACTCCGGTGCCGTGGCGAGGATTCAGCCCGTGTTGGATGCGTATGCCGCCAGGCTCAACGAGACGTTGAGCTTCGTTGTGGTCCGTGGCGAATGGGACCATGAGGTTATTGCAGAAGCGTCTGGGTCCCGCTACCTCAGCGCGTCGCACCTCTACATCGGTGGAACCTACCCCCTGCATGCCAGCTCCACCGGCAAGCTTCTTCTCGCCGAGCAAAGTGATGACAAGATCACGGCGAAGCTGCCCGAGAAACTTGAGCCCTTCACCCCTCACACCATCGCGAGCCGGGATGAGCTCCTGAAGGAGATTCAGCAAGTCCGGAAGGACGGATATGCGGTCCTGAGCGATGAGTTGGAAGAAGGGCTTTTCGCTGCCGGTTATCCTGTTCGGGATTCCGCAGGGACTCTCATGGGCGTACTGACCATCAATGGACCTACCCAGCGGCTGAAGTCAGAACAGCTCGACTCCATCATCCACGAGCTCCGCCAAGGGGCAGAGGAAATCTCCAAAGTTCTCGCCTAGCAACTTGGCAGCCCTGGCCATCGTTCCGCCGCCTAATCCCCGGGTTTTTCCACTGCATTCGTTCCCACCGGGCGGCGGTTGGTCTCGCGGCCCGAGCAAACATCCGCCGTCGGCGCCTCCTGGGGCAAGGGGTTGTTGACGTCAGGATCTGGGGCGCGGAGTTTGCTGCTGCAGATGTCTCAGGCAGCGGCGCGCCAGGCCTTTACTCAGCCCGGTTCGACGGGCCAGCTCGACAGGGTCAGCCCCGCGGGTCTCAGTCCTCTCTAGCGCCTCAAGATAGGTAGCCGTGCGCTGCAGCGCCCAGACCGGAAGCACAGAATTGCCGCTCATGCACGGGCTTCCGTTAGCGGCTCCTGAAGGGCAGAAGACGTTAGGGAGGGGCAGTTGCGGAGGGCCCAATGTCGGGCGAGCCTTACATCTTCATGCAGCTGCTCAACCAGGGCTTGGACGGATTCGAATTCCCTTTGCCTGCGCAGGAGCTGCATGAGATGAACACGCAAGTGCTGCCCGTATAAATCCATGTTCAGATCCAACAGGTGAGCTTCGAGCAGGCGCTTGCCCTGGTCGGAATAAAACGTCCTGCGGCGCCCGACAGACACAACCGCCGCTGCGAAATTTCCTGGTGAGACTTCGACGGTCCCGGCCCACACTCCATCCAGGTCCTCCGATGCCATGGGGATATTGGCAGTGGGAAAACCGAGGGCTCGCCCACGACGATCACCGGTTTCCACGATTCCCTCAACAGTGAACATTTTTTCCTCGATCCTGCACGGCGCCCTTGCCGGCATTTGTTCAATATACGACCGCTGCGTTCATGAGTTCAAATTGGCCGCCTCCATAGTTGATGTGCCACAGTCCAAGCATGGACGTTATTGCAATGGACAGAACTTCCGATCGGTATCGGAAACCCTGAACACTTTGGAGGACGACGAGGACGCAGTGCTGCAACGCGCGCCGCCGAATAGAAGGACCTTCGTGATAGCCCGACGCCTGGTCCACCATTGCTCCCTTTCGAGCGCTTCAGGATCATCGCACTCGCACTGGTGTATTCCAGATTGTGAAAGCGCCCCGGGGTGCTGTGGGATGTGACGGTGCCTCTAACGGGGAATCTCACAAGTTCCTATATCAGCTCTGTGCAGGGGGCTGGCAAAATTGGGGACAGGACATCAACCGAGGATGGTCGTTGTCAACGGCCGCGAGGCACCAGGTTTGCCCAGCACAAGGGCCAAACGCTAGGTTCAGCAGTTCCTTCCTGTCGCCGCCGGCTTCTGCTCGCCGGCCCTCTCACATCCGAGGACAGGCAGTGAATCCCAACGGGATCGCGGCCTTGGCCCAAGCCGAGGGTCGCTAACAGTCCTGTCCCCCGGTTACTCGTTCAACGGGCAATTCCGCATCAAACAAGAGTTAGGAACCAAATGCTTAGGGAAACGATCTACTGCGACGTTTGTTGGACCAATCCAGGGCATGCACACATCCGCGACTTGCCCATCTGCACGTCATGCATCGAAGAGTTCAATATGATGGGTCTCCATCGTCTCGTGTACTGGGATAGTGAACCGTACGAGACACCGGACGGGCAGCGGATGGCTGCCGAAGAGGCCAAGGACAGCCACGGGCCGGTCCTCTTTAGCCCGCGCAACAGCGAAGAGCTTTTCTTGGCTCGATTTGCCACCTTAGTAGCGGCGCTCTAACGACCTTCAGTGGGATGCGCGACAAAATGCCCAATGCGTGGTCGCGATGATGCCGTTGTTGAGCATGCGGAGGCTCAACACAGAATGACGTTTGCAAAAGCAGCTGCGCCAGGGGGCAGCACACCCAAAGCTGACGCACGGCTCTTGCCGGGTCCTAGGAACAACCGGAGTTGATCTATGTTTTGAAAGAAAAGTCCGGGTCCGCCCGCCCCGATCCCGGGAGAATCCTACTTCCAGCCTTGGATAACCTAAATTGACGCCAGCCATGGACGGATCAGAGTCGCCACCAGTTCCGGCCGGCGTGATCAACGAGCACGGTTCCCGGCCAAGGCAGGTTGACGGAAAATCCGTTATCGGCTGTTTTATGGCATGCACAGAAGGGATTGTTTGTACGATGCCAGCTCTAGGCTGAATCTGTCTTTGCGATGTACACGTGGCAAGGCGCGTTGTGGGCTACGCTGTCAGCGACACTGCCAAGAACGCGTCCGATGCCACTCATGCGCTTACTTCCCACGACGATCATGAGGGCGTTATGTTTTTCCGCCTGCTGGATGAGCGCTTGGGCGGGCGTGGCTCGGATGGCAAAGTACTCGACTTGAAGTTGTTTTGACGCCAGGGCGGCTGCAGTTTCGCGCGCGACTTTTTCTGCATGTTTTTCTTCGGAGAAGGCTATTTCGTCGTTGGCGAGTCCGAGGACTTGCGCCCGGTCGGTGTTAAACGCCGACACTACGTGAAGTTTTGCACCCAGAGTGGTGGCCAGAGCAGCTGCCGATGCTGATGCCCTTTTGGCGGTTTCACTGCCGTCGACACCTACGACGATTATCTCAGTCATCCTGTCCTCTTTCGTTGGTGGATTGACGGTGACATCCCGTTGGCGGGAATTATCCGTTCAGGTCCTGTGGTGTGACCCAGGCTTGGTGGCCTTGGGCCATTTCGAACATTTGGCGGGGGCCGTGGCTGTCGGCTGCGATCCACAGGGCTGAAGAGTCGGGCATGGCCTCTTCGACGATTCCTGTTCTGATCACTCGTCCGTTCTGACGGATTTCCACTCGGGTGTTGATCAGCTTGTTCCATTCGACGTGTTTACGGGGTGTGGCCCGGTTCAGTGTCATGTGCTGCCCTATGTAATGGCGGTGGCATTGGCCGGCGAACCTGTGGCACCGGTGATGGCCAGCGGCTTGATGCTGAGGAAGGCGTCCCATCTGCCGGTTGCCCGCATGTGCCGGGCGAGAGGGCCAAGTTTCCATAGTTCCCCAAGGGGCATGCCGAGTTTCGCCAGGAGCTGTTGATGCATCATGCCGTGGTCGTTGGGGGCCGATTGCAGGAACGGGCTGCCGGGCACGACGGGCAGGCATTCGAGGGCAAAGTTGTCGGCGGCGATGACGGAAAGCTGGTTGTCCCAGACCCAGGCAACAAATTCGGTTGACTGGGCGATTCCGGTTGCCCGGCGGCTGTCGCGCATCCGTTGCTTTTCCTCCGGTGTCAGGGCCTGGAACCATTCACACCAGCCGGTGTGGATCATGAGGATGTCACCGGGGAGGAGGGTGGCGGATTGTTCCTCAAGGGCTTCTTTGACCAGGTCGAGACTGAGGGGCTCTCCCGCGGCGTGGTCGATGGGGTTTCCTTGGCGGGAACGGTACCCGTCAAGGTCAACCAGCACTCCCCTGCCGACAATGGGGTTTTCGGCCCATTCCTGGATGCCGAGGTCTGGTGTTCCTTCACGGATCAGTTCATCCGGTGTGCCGTTGTAGAAGCCGACGTCGTCTGCCCTGCGGTGCCGCAGTCCATCTATCTGGCTGGATCCCTGAAGGTAATAGCCGTCGAGGTAGTCGTCCCGGTGCGCGGGGTGGGATGAGTAGATGGTGTGACGCGGGGCCCCGCGTTTGAGGGACATGCCGGGATCGAAGGCATCTGCCGGGTAGTCGAGGCCGTGCACCATCCCGGTTTTGATGGAGTTCCTTGCCCGCAAAATGTCCTCGGGTGTGATGAAGGATGGTGTTCCGCGGCGCGGGTCTTCGAACAGGTGCCAGGAGGTTCCGGCGAGCTCGCCCTCGCGGTTCTGCAGCTCTGCGAAGGTGGGATAGATTCCGGTTTCGGTGGCTTCGGTCATCGTGTTGCTGCCTCTTGGGGTGTCTTTTTGTGTTTCTGGTGCCGCTGGTAACTGAGCAGGAAACCTGCGATCGCACAGATTGAGGCTGCGATACACATCGGTGCTTTGACCGTCTGGTTAAGGAATTCCAGCCAGTTTCCCTGTCCAAGGATGAGCGCGGCTGCCTGCCCGAGCACGAAGAGCACCCCGCCCAGCAGGAGCGTTGCGAGGGTCAGGACGAAAACGGCCTCGATGAATCTTCTGGTCTTTTGCATCTGGTTTCCTTAGATCGGCAAGATGCCGAGGATGATGAGCACACCGATGCCGAGCAGGGGCAGTGCATAGTGGGTGAGCAGGCGGGCGAAGGTCTTGATCGGATTGACGTCCGCGATGCCGCAGGCGACGTAGAGCGGGGCGCCGCCGGGTGGGACGGCGGCTTCGCAGGAGGAAAAGACCAGAACGGCGACGGCGGCAGTTGTCGCCGGAACTCCGGCAGCCACCAGGGCGGCAACCCCGACCGTTCCGACGGCGGCCATGGTCGCTGTCGCGGACAGCGGCGCCGCGACGGCAATGATGATCAGGCCGATCAGGATGGCGAGAAGCCACAGCGGAAGGTTCATCCCGGTGAGCAGTGCCGTCATTTGCTTGGGCAGTCCGGTGGCGGCGAGGGCGTTCGCTCCGGCGAATGCGAAGACGACGGTGACGCCCACGATGCCGAAGCGTGGGGCGGAGTTCTGCAGCATGGTCCACCATGCTCGGCCGCTGTTAGGGAGGTTCTTCCTGCCCAGCAGCGCGCCGGTGATAATCAGGACCACCGGGATCCAGACGATGACACTGACCAATTTGGTGATGTCTCCACCGGTCCAGTCAGAGAGAGCTGTAGCGATACTGCCGGAGGTGATGACCAGCGGGATGGCCACGACGACGAACAGCAGCATGGTGGCCCAGCCTCGGCCGAATGCCGTCCGCACGGATAGCCGATGGGCGGCATCCAGCGGCGTCATCGCGCTCTTGCGGACGAGGAGCCAGGTCACGATCAGCCTGTGCAGGAAGCACCACAGCCCGCCGAACAGCAGCGGCAGAACAAGGGCGTTGACGTCCAGCAGGGGGCCGACGGTGGTGGATCCGACCAGAACGAACATCGAGGCGCTGAAGGGGAAGGTGATGCCCATTCCTGCGTTACCCGCGACGAGGGTCGCCGCAGCTGGCTTGTCGAGTTTGGATTTCTCCATCCACGGGATCGTGACAGACCCGACCGTTGCCGCGATGGCAGCCTGGTTGTGGACCACCCCGCCCAAACCTGCTGACGCGACCGTTGAGACCCACGCCGGTCCGCCCTTGACGCCGCCGATCATGGAGTTCAGCAGGTCGATCAGCCGATCCAGCACACCGCCCTTATCCAGCAGGTATCCCATAAAGACAAACGCCATGGTTGCGTAGACGATTTCGTCCGTTATGGCTGAGTAAAACGCACTCCAGCCAATTTGGGCCGCGGATGCCCCGGTGAAGGGAAGCACAACCAGGAAGCCGAGGATCATGGCCTCCCCCACGCTGCGTTTGATGACGGTTGTCCACAACAGGATGACGGCAAGGTAGACGCCGAGGGCCCAGATGCCGATCATACTGAGGCTCCTGACAGATATTTTTGAGCGGAAGGGGAGGTCACCGTTGATTCCTGTTTCTGATTTTTCCTGATGCTGGTGTCAGCGCAAGGCCGGGGCCGCGGGTGCGGTTTCCTGTGCCATGCGGGTGAGCGCGCTGGCCGAGGCTGTGGTCATCTCGGAGGGCACTCCCAGGTCCGACAGGTAGCTTGCGGTGTCCTGCATTTCCTTGGAACGGCGCAGCGCGTGCTTGGCGGTACCGGTGAGGAACCTGTCTATGACCGCCTGGCCGTCCCCTGCGAGCTGCCGGGCGATCTGGCCCCGGATCCAGTCCTCCAGGCCGGCGGCCCTGCCCGCGGTGACCGCTTCGACGACGACCGAAGCGAGGCCTTTCATGAGGACGCTGCGGAGCAGTTTATGAGCCATCGCAGCGCCGGGCTCGCCCTCTGCGACCTCGACCTCGGCACCGAGCGGGGCCAGGAGGTCAGCGACCACCTGGGAGCCGGGGCCGCTGACCATCAACGGCGTCTTCTCCCCCAGCGCGGCAACGGGTCCAAGGATGGCGACGTCGGCAAAGTCTGCCTGGCTTGGCAACTGTCCGAGTTCACGCATGACGTCCGGGGACGATGAGGTGAAGTCTGCGTAGGTGCTGCCTGCTCCCAGTACGGGCAGGCATTCCTGGGCTACGCTGCGGGCAGCAGCCGCTCCGGTAAGAACCAGGACCACGTCGGCTCCGGCACATGCTTCGGCTGCCGTTGCTGCCCGGGTGACACCGGCGGGTGTTGAGGGAGCCACCGGATCAAATCCGGTGACGGTGTGGCCCTTTGCGATGAGTGCTGTTGCATAGGTGGCTCCGGCTTCGCCGAGGCCAATGATGGCGCATGCTGTCATTGTCTTGTGTCTTTCTTGCTTTAGCGGCGGGCTGCGACGATGGCTTGCCGGCGGTTCGTTTCATCCGCGAATACCGCTTCTGCGGCTTCGGCTACGGCTGCTGCCTGTTCACGGGGAATGACCACCAGACCGTCCGAGTCGCCGATGATGACGTCACCGGGCAGGACGGGGACACCGCCGAAAGCGACCGGTGTCCCCAGCCGGAAGGGACCGTTCTTGTAGGGTCCGGCCGGTGTGGTGGCGCGGGCGAAGACCGGCATGCCGATCTCGCCGAGGGCTTCCGCGTCCCGGGCTGCCCCGTCCAGGGCGAATCCTGCGATGCCGAGGTTGATAGCCCGTTCGCCGATGAGTTCGCCCAGGAGAGCACGCGACTCGTCACCGCCGCCCGCGACGACGATGACATCGCCGGGGCGGGCGCGTTCCAGGGCCTTGTGGATGCCCTGGTTATCTCCCGGCCGCGTCCACACGGTAAAGGCGGGGCCTGCCAGCTGGGCGCCGGGCCAGACCGCCTGGATCGCCGAGTGGGCGACACCCAGCCGGTCAACGGCATCCCCGATATTGGCAGCGGGAAGTTTGGCCAGGCGCTCCACGACGTCCTTATCGGGGCGGGGAAAGTCGGCGTCGATGGTGTCAAGGGCTGGGGTGGTCATGAGTGTTCTTCCGTTCCGGTTGGCTTAGAGGGGTTAGTCAGTCTTCTGAACCAGGGGCAGGACTTTCTTGAAGTCCTCTTCCTGACCTGCCCAGAACTGCTTGTAGTCCTCACCGTTGAGGTAGGCGGTCTGCAGGCCCAGGTCGTTCATCTTCTGGACTACGGTTGGGTCCTCGACGGCCTTCTGGATGGCGGCTTCAAGCTTGTCCGCTACCGCGTCCGGCAGCCCGGCGGGTGCTGAGTAGCCGCGTGCGGTGCCTGCGATGAGGTCGTAGCCGGCTTCCTTGAACGTCGGAACGTCCGGCAGCGACGGTGCTTTTTCGGCGGACATGACGCCAAGGACACGTGCTTTGCCCTGCTTGGTCAGGTCGGTCACGTCGCTGACGTTGGCCACGAGGATGTCAACGTGCTTGCCCAGGAACGCGGTGGTGGCCTGGGAGGCGCCTTCGGAGAAGTGGACGGGGGCGAACTCGGCGCCGGTGGCTTCCTGGATCTGGGCCATGGCGAAGTGTTCGCCGGTCTGCAGGCCCGTGGTGCTGGCCGTCATCGACTTGGGGTTTGCCTTGGCGGCGTCCAGGAGGTCCTTCAGCGTCTGATAAGGGCTGTCCGGCTGGACGGCGATGACGGTGGGGTCAATGACCTGCCGGCCGAGGGGCTGGAAGCTGTCGCGGGTGTATTTGGCGCCCCGGGCAGGGTCCAGGGGTGAGACGACAACGGAAGGGGAGCCGGTGGCGCCGATGGTGTAGCCGTCAGGTGCGGCGCTGGTCAGCTGGGTGTAGCCGATCTGGCCGCCTGCGCCGGGCTTGTTGATGACCTCGACGTTGGTGCCGAGTTCCTTTTCCAGGACCGGCTGGATCAGCCTGGCCGCGGTGTCGACGGCGCCGCCGGAGGAGAACGCGACGACCAGGTCGATGGACTTGCCCTTTTTCGGGAAGTCGTCGGCGGCAGTGTTCCTGGAGCCGGCGTTGGCGCCGCAGCCGGTGACGGCGATAAGGGTTGCTGCTGCGAACGCGGCGGCGATACGGGGGCGGGTGATCATGGTTCTTCTCCTTTGAAGGTGCAGATTCTTGGGGTAGTTGTCGGTTTAGGTTTCGGGGTCTTCGTTCAGCGCTTTGGGCTTACGTAGTTTGAGCAGCGGGCTGAAGACGATGAGGAGTCCGAGTCCGATGAGGACTGCGGAGATGGGGCGGCTGGTGAAGATGCTGAAGTCGCCCTGGGAGATTTCGAGCGATTCGCGCAGTGAACGCTCCATGAGGGGCCCGAGGACCAGGGTCAGCACCATCGGGGCCAGCGGAATGTCCAGGTGCCGCAGTGCCAGTCCGAGGAGTCCGAAGCCGATCATGACGAAGACGTCAAAGACGCTGAAGTTGATCGTGTAGGCGCCGATGACCATAAAGAGCAGGATCAGGGCGGTCAGGATCGAGTAGGGTACCCGCAGGATTGAGGTCCACAGCCCGACCAGTGGGACGTTCAGGACCAGCAGGATCAGGTTGCCGATGAAGAGGCTGGCGATGATCGCCCACGCGATTTCCGAGTTTTCCGTGAACAGCGTCGGGCCCGGGGTCAGGCCCTGCTGGAGGAAGGCTCCCATCAGCACAGCGATTGTCGGGGACGCCGGGATGCCGAGCGTGAACAGCGGGATCAGTGCAGCGTTCGCGTGGGAGTTGTTGGCCGTTTCGGGACCTGCAACGCCCTCGATGGCGCCCTTGCCGAGTTCATTACGGTGGCGCGAGAACTTCTTTTCCGCGCCGTAGGCCAGCAGGGAGGACACCGACCCGGTCATGCCGGGGATCAGGCCAAGGCCGAAGCCGATGCCGGTACCGCGGGCCATGGCCGGGGCGCTCCGGCGCCATTCCTTGCCCGTGGGAAGCAGCGAACGAAGGTTCGGGGCGTGCACGCTGGGGGTGGTGGTGCCCTTGCGGTAGGACAGCAGTTCCGAGAGCCCGAAGACACCAACGATCACGGCGACGAAGCTGACGCCGTCCAGGAGCCGGTCCATCCCGAAGGTGAAACGCGGGGCCCCGGCAACAGGGTCAATGCCGACCATGGAAATCAGCAGGCCCAGGGCCCCGGAGATAACGGCTTTGACCATCGACTTGCCGGCCAGGGCAACGAGCAGGGATATGCCGACCACCATCAGGGCGAAGAATTCCGGTGGTCCGACGAGCAACCCCAGTTCGCCAAGCGGTTTGGCCGCGGCGACCAAACCGACCGTCGCTATCGTTCCCCCGACAAAGGACCCGACGGCGGCGATGGTCAATGCAGCACCTGCTTTGCCCATCTTCGTCATCGCGTAGCCATCGATGGTGGTGATCGCTGAGGCAGCCTCACCGGGAGTGTTCAGCAGCACGCTGGTGATCGTTCCGCCGTAGGCGGTGCCGTAGAAGATGGCACACAGCATGATGATCGCCCCGGTCGCATCCAGGTTCAGCGTCAGGGGGATCAGCAGGGCAACACCGGCGACCGGGCCGATGCCGGGAAGGACGCCGATGATGGTGCCCAGGAGGCAGCCCAGGAAGGCGAAGAGCAGATTCTGCCAGGTCATGGCAGCCGCGAAGCCGCCGAGCAGTTCGTTAAAGATTTCCACGTCTAGAATCCGATCGTGTTCAGCAGGGGGAAGGCAGATACCGGCAGCGAAACGTTCAGCCCGTAGTTGAAGGCATAGAACGCGCCGATGCTTCCGGCCAGGGCGATGATCAACGAGGAAACCCACGACCTGCGGCTGCGCAGTTTCAGGTGGTACATCAGAAACAGGAACATGCTCAGCTGAAACCCGAGCAGGTCCATCACGGCCGCGAGGAGTGCCAGGCTCACGACGACGGCGATCACCAGTCCCCTGTCCACGCCTTCTGCAGTCTCAGTGGGCCGGCGCAGTTCCTGAACCAGCCAGATGAGCGCCATGGCGGCAAGCACGGCGCCCATAGCAAAAGGAAACAATCCCGGACCCGGCCCAAGGGACGTCCACAGGCCCAGTCCGACAGAGCCGATCAGGACGTAAATTCCGACGGCCGTGAAAGCGCCGATACCCACCAGGACAGTGGGCGCAACACGGGCGGCGCGTGGCGATTCTGTCATCACTGACTCCGTTGTCATTAGTTCCTTCTTAGCTTGACTAGCTCTTTCATTGTGTGGAAGAGCATTACGTGTATAGAAATAGTGACAGGCGGCACATGAGCTGTCAAGCGCAAGGGAATTACATACAATGAAAGTATGAAGACGGCAGCATTACCGGGTCCAGCAGCACCGGCGGAAGACGCGCCCAAGGCCTCGAACATGAGGTCCCTGTCCAGGGCTATGGAGGTGTACGCGGAACTGCAGCGCGCCGAAAGGCCGCAGCGGCTCAGTGACCTGGCCCGGGCCTGCGGCATGAGCCTGCCAACAACCCTGAGGATCCTCCGGGTCCTTCAGGACTTCGGCATGGTCAGCCAGACCGACAAGTCCTACCGGATCGGCCCTGCCGTGCTGCCGGCAGCGAGGAGTTACCTGGAAAACGACCCGCTCGTCGTCTCCTCGCGCCCCATCCTGCAGCAGCTGGCCACCCAGACCGGGCTCACGGCCTCCCTGTACACCCGGCTTGGTTATGAGCGGATCCTGGTCGCCCGCGTCGACGGCGAGGCACCCCTTCGCTATGACCTCCCGCTTGGTAAGCGGCTGCCCCTCACGCTGGGCGCGGCGGGGAAAATTCTTCTTGCTTCCGCCCCCGTTGAGGAGCTCCAGCAGGTCGTGGCTGCGGCGATCGCCGCCGGACATGAAGACACGTCCTTCACGGTTGAGGCCTTGCGGGCCCGGCTGCCCGAACCGGGCGCTGATTACGCCTTCTCATCTGATGAGCGCGCGACACGGGTGCATTCCGTTGCAGTAGCCCTCTCGAACAGGGCAGCACTGCCCAGCGAATCCATATCCCTCACCAGCCCCGTTGAAGCTGCCACCGAGGCAACCCTCAAAGCAGGGGTCCCGGAACTGCGGCGCGCGGCCGGCAGATTATCCGAACTGCTTGAGGGTTCCGTCTACTAAGGCACCCCTGACGGCTGACAAGTGATGCCGCACCTGGCTGGCGTAACTGTTGGAAATGGTTGACATAAACTCCGCCGCTATGCCACGATTTCCACCAAATGTAAGTTCCTTTCATTCTGTGGAATACGCAGTTTGCAGTGACGATGGAGTCAAGAATGGCAAAGCCAGTGAACCAAGCAAGAGCCGCCAGCACGGGGGAACGCCCTGCCGCTCAAACCGCTGAGGTGGCGGCAAAATGACGCTTGCTCTGGGAAATGACGTAAAGGTCAAGCGGGACGATTTGCCGAACAAATCCGCCGGGCACGTCATCGTGGACACCCTGGTGGCCCATGGCATCAAACGGGCCCACGTCGTCCCGGGTGAAAGCTTCCTGGATGTCCTTGACGGGCTTCACGACTCCCCTATCGAGACAATTGTCTGCCGCCACGAGGGCGGCGCGACCTACATGGCCGAAGCCGACGGCAAGATGAACCAACTGCCGGGCATCGCCATGGTCACCCGCGGCCCGGGTGCAGCGAACGCCCATGTCGGCCTGCACACGGCCTGGCAGGATTCGACCCCCATGGTGCTGTTCGTGGGACTCATTCCTTTCGCACACCGGGACCGCGAAGCCTTCCAGGAATTCGACATCAAAGCCTGGTTCGACACCGGCGCCAAACGCGTCATGGTCCTGGACCACGCCGAGCGGGCCTCCGAAATCGTCGCCGAAGCCCTGTTCGCTGCCATGAACGGCCGACCCGGCCCCGTTGTCATCGGCCTGCCCGAAGACGTCATCCGGCAGCAGATCCCCGCTGAACTTCACCCGCCCATCCCCGTCGCCACCGGCGGCATGACCACGGTGGATTCCGAGGCCCTGGCAACGGCCCTCGCCGCCTCCAGTAAGCCGCTCTTCGTCACCGGCGGCAACGACTGGACACAGGAAGGCGCTGACCGGTTCACCGCGTGGCTGGAAAAGCACCACATCCCTGCCGCGGCGGAGTGGCGCACCCAGGGCACCGTCCCGTTCGACTCCCCGTCCTACGTCGGCCCCATCGGTTACGGGCGCCCGCGCCCGACCTATGACCTGCTCGAAGAGACGGACCTGCTGATCTTTGTCGGCACCGTCCCGGGAGATGTCATCACCGACGGGTTCCTGTGCCGCCAGGACTGGTCCAAGAAAAACTTCCTCGTCACCATCGACCCCTCCCTCCGCGGCCGGTCTGGGCCTGTCTCCTACCAGATCGTCGCCAAACCCGACGTGTTCATCCGCGACCTTGCCAAGATCGAGCTCCCGGTCAAGGACGAATGGAAAGCCTGGACGGCAAGGATGCGCGGCGAACAGGAAACCTTCGCAACCCTCCCCCCGGCGACGCCGACGAACGGTCCTGCCCGCATGGACACCCTGATGGCCACCCTCGTGCCCACCCTGCCCGAGGACGCCATGATCACCCTTGGCGCCGGGGAGCACACCAACTGGGCCCACCGCTACTTCCCCACCCAGCGCTACGCTTCAATGATCAGTGCACGCAACGGCTCCATGGGCTACTCCGTCCCCTCCGCCATCGCAGCGTCCCTGGAATACCCCGGCCGGAGCATCGTCACCATCGCCGGGGACGGCGAATTCCTCATGAACGGCCAGGAACTCGCCACCGCAGCCCAGTACGGTGCCACTCCCCTGGTGATCGTGATGGACAACCAGGAATACGGCACCATCCGCACCCACCAGGAACGCCACTACCCCCACCGGGTCTCCGGAACCCAGCTGAAAAACCCCGAGTTCGCGCTGATGGCCCAGGCCTTCGGCGGCTTCGGCATCAAAGTCGAACAGGACGCCGATGTCCCCGCCGCCGTCCAAGCCGCGCTCAAAGCCATCGACGAAGACCACGTCTTCGCGCTCATTCACCTCGTGGTCGAGCAACGCGTCAAGGCCTACTAAGCACAGACCTGAGCATCGCCGACCAAAGCCCGAAGTCTTGAACGGAAGTAGTAGAAGATGACTGTCCCCGCATTGAAGGAAATGGAATTACTGGACTCGGTTCCCACCGGCCTGTTGATTGGCGGGCAGTGGCGGGAGGCGTCAGACGGCGGCACGTTCGACGTGCACGACCCCGCCACCGGGGAAGTGCTCGCCACCCTCGCCTCCGCCACAAGCGAGGACGCCATCGCCGCACTCGACGCCGCGGACGCCGTGCAGGCCTCCTGGGCGCGGACCGCCCCGAGGGCGCGGGCCGAGATCCTTCGCCGTGCCTTTGATCTGGTCACCGAACGCGCTGAGGACTTCGCCCTGCTGATGACCCTGGAAATGGGCAAGCCCCTGGCCGAGGCCCGCGGCGAAGTCACCTACGGCGCCGAGTTCCTGCGCTGGTTCTCCGAAGAGGCCGTCCGGGACTACGGCCGCTACCTCACCACCCCGGAGGGCAAAAACAAGATTCTGGTTCAGCACAAACCGGTCGGCCCGTGCCTGCTCATCACGCCGTGGAACTTCCCCCTGGCCATGGCCACCCGCAAGGTCGCCCCCGCCGTCGCCGCAGGCTGCACGATGGTCCTCAAACCGGCCAAGCTCACCCCGCTCACGGCGCAGTACTTCGCGCAGACCATGCTCGACGCCGGCCTGCCCGCCGGAGTGCTGAACGTCGTCTCCTCGTCCAGCGCTTCCGGGATTTCCGGGCCGCTGCTGAAGGACTCCCGGCTGCGGAAAGTTTCTTTCACCGGCTCCACCCCGGTGGGCAAACGGCTTATGGCGGACGCGGCGCAGAACGTGCTGCGGACCTCGATGGAACTCGGCGGGAACGCCCCCTTCATCGTCTTCGAGGACGCGGATCTCGACGCCGCCGTGGAAGGGGCCATGGCCGCCAAAATGCGGAACATGGGCGAAGCCTGCACCGCCGCCAACCGCTTCCTCGTCCACGAAGCCGTGGCACAGGAGTTCACGAAGAAGTTTGCCGCTGTCATGGGCGCCCTGGCCACAGGCCGCGGCACCGACCCCGCCACCCAGGTGGGTCCGCTGATCGATGCCGGCGCCAGGGATGACGTCCACGCCCTGGTGGCTGCAGCCGTGGACGCCGGAGCAACAGCGGTCACCGGTGGCGCGCCCGTGGACGGACCCGGCTACTTCTACCAGCCCACCGTCCTCGCCGACGTGCCCAATGATGCGGCGATCCTGGGCCAGGAAATCTTCGGACCCGTCGCCCCCGTCACCACCTTCACCACAGAGGAAGACGCGATCCGCCTCGCGAACGCCTCCGAGTACGGGCTCGCGTCCTACCTTTACAGCCGCGACCTCAACCGGCTGCTGAGGGTGGCGGAGCAGATCGAGTTTGGCATGGTGGGGTTCAACGCCGGCGTTATCTCCAACGCCGCGGCCCCCTTCGGCGGCGTCAAACAATCCGGCCTCGGCCGCGAAGGCGGCACCGAAGGCATCGCCGAATACACCACCACCCAATACATCGGCATCGCCGACCCCTACGCGAGCTAGCAGCATCCGAACGTGCCTGCCGCCCCTCCGGGGGGCGGCAGGCACTCTCTGTTAATTGAACGGCCGCCGCTAGCCAGGCAAAGCGGAACTACCCATCAGCTTGCACCAGACCTACTCGACTCAAGGGATTTTTGGACATCGATGAAGGAAATATGCCGTGTTGAAGTACACCCCATCCTGACGTCAAAACCGCCTGACAAGGGAGGATTACGCCTGTGGGCGGAGTTCCTGCTTCCTCAGTGGCTCGTCCAGCCACGGCATGTGGCATAACCACCCCCTGCCCCGAACGGACTTCATCAAGTCCAGATTCTTTGGACTATTTCGACGATTCTCGAGCTACCCCACCCTGTTTCCTTCCCCTCCGACTGTCAGGCTGGGATCTGAGAACATCATGAGCCACCGTCAATAAACGGAATTTCACACTATTCTGACGCCAGCACACGAAGCGGCGGGTGCCGCCCGAGTGATAAGAAGCTGAGGACCAGGGCGAATAGTCCGCTCCCCCGCCGCTCCTCGCCCTAGCTTGACGGAATATCCGTTATCGGCTCCTCTAATGGGCAGGGGAGCGCCTACAAAAGGGCGGCTTAGAGGAGCGCATGTCCGCCGGGTAGTTCGACGGCTCCGCCAGTGTCTGAGCGTTCAAACGACTGGCACCATGTCTTTTTGTGCTTCGGTGTCGAACTCGTCGTGGCGGTCGCCCGGCCGGGGCAGGATGACGGAATATCCTTATCGACTTTCAAAAAAGTGCTCTCAACAGGTCACCAGACGACTTTATGAACTACTGATCCGTCACCATGAAAGATCAGGATTCGGCTTTGGCCGTCAATCCAGACCCAGAAGTACGTTGCGTCCTCGCTTACGATGTCCACAGTGCCGTGCTCTGGTTCGAAACGGTACCGTTTGACGATGACTCGGTCGGCCGGGTTTAGGTGGACCCAGTTGTGATAGTCAAGGGGGGTGGCTTTGGTCGCGAGCGTCATGAAGCTTGCCGTTTTGGTGTCCCCGTTCATGAGGTTCCTTCCGATGTGAAGCTTTCAGCATTACCTGTGTTCGCTTGAGCGGCGTTGGCAGGATTGGATTGGAGAGAAAAGCGGGGGTGTGCATCACAAATGCACACCCCCCGTTCGGTCACCTTTGGTTCTGTCCCAAGTGCGCAAGTCTGCCAAGGCAGTCCGCAGTTGGGCTGTAGTCAGCCGAGGCCCGGGATCAGCAGCACTTTGCAGGCATCCCCGGTGAGCAGCTCTACGGCTTCGTCGATCTGGCTGAGCTTCTTGCGGTGGGTGATGAGCCAGTCGAGTTCAGAACGTAAGTTCCGGGCCCTGTCACCACCGCCGTTGTATCCTCCAGGTCCGCATCCTGCTCAATTGTTCAGAAGATGCGCCACGAGCGTGATGTCCTAAGCGCTTGCCTCCTCGTGAGGGGAGGGTCGCAATCCTTATTGTCCGTTGGTCTTCGTGGAACCAGAAGGGGACCATAAAGGAGTTTCGATGGGGGAGAAATCTGTATCCAAGTCATCAAGGCGCTTCATTCGGGCACCTTGGCGGGAGGTGAGTGTCGAGTCGGGTAGGGGCGTGGTAAAGACGTTCTCTATAAGCGTGTACTCCGCTGCCAACCGGCCTAGTGGGGAAAGCGCCGCGGTATCGATACGGCCTCGCTCCAGGTAAAGGTCGTCGCGGATATGGAACCGCACGATTTCACCCCAGACCACGTGGTCGGTCTGCCCCACGGGGATGATCCGATTGACTGTGCATTCATAGGCGATGGGAGCGGAGGCTATCCGGGGCGTTGAAATCACCTCGCACTCCCCCTTCTCAAGGCCCAGGATGTCGAACTCGTCCTGTTCTGAGCCATACTCTTGGGCAGATCGGTGGACGGCGTCCGAATTGGCGAGCGTTGCCATGTTTACGACAAATTCCCCGGTGTCGCGGATGTTGTTAAATGTGTCCTTGAGGGTAGCGCCGTCAGAGCGTGGCTGCATGGTGATCGAGATCATCGGCGGCCGTCGCCCGACTGCAGTAAAGAACGATATGGGTGCGATATTGCCAACCCCGTCGAGGGACTGGGTGCTCACCCAAGCGATTGGGCGGGGCACGATAGAACCGATGAGCAGCTTGTACGCTGCCGTTGCGGACAGCGTGTCTGAGGAGATGATCATGGGGGCGGATCCTGGGAGTTGTTTGGCCCTTCACATGGAAGGAAGTGGAGGTTCTGAGGCTGACCTGTCCGCACGCAGGCGGGAAGTGAGTCGAGCCGTGGGTCAGGTTTTACGTTGATTGTCCGGATGCTGATGCTCTGTTGGTTTGGCAGAGGGGTTTTGACCCTGTACCCGCGAACATTGCCCTGAGGCCTTGAGTAGGGTCTGGTTCAACAGCAGGAGTGGTGTGAGGTCGTCAATTTATATCCGCCTGTCACTGCCCCGCCCCTCATGCGTAGCGAGCGTCGTATCTCGCGCTGTTGGCTAACTTGCACGTTACCGTCGGTACCTTTAACGGCATGGGGTGCTGGTCGTTGTGCTTGTTCACCACCAGCACCCCTGGATGTAAGTGGGAGGGTTGTGGCTAGCCGTGGTTGGGCGCAGGGGCGTTAAGAGTTTCCCGGAGCAACTTTTTATTGAACTTCCCGACTGAGGTTCGTGGTATTTCTTGGGTGAAGATCCACTGATCCGGGACCCAGAATTTGGGGAAGGCCTCTGCGACGTATTGCCTCAATGACTGGACACTCGGCGGTTCACCTTTGGCAACGATGATTGCAGCGGGCCGTTCCTGCCACTTTTTGTCATCCACTGCGATGACTGCTGCTTCCCGCACGCCGGGGTGTCCGGCGAGGTGTGCTTCTAACGCTACCGACGAGATCCATTCGCCGCCCGATTTAATGATGTCCTTGATGCGGTCGGTGTACGTGACGTAGCCATCGGAAGAGATTGTGGCTATGTCACCTGTTGCGAGCCATCCATCGGCGTTGAGAGCGTCGCCATGTCCATTGAGATAGCCCTTGGCTACCCAGGGTCCCCGAAGCTGGAGCTCCCCCGCGGTTTTCCCATCCTTGGGAAGTGGTTCCCCGTGTTCATTGACGATTCGGCTTTGAACACCAATAAGGAACTGTCCCTGCGTGCGTTGATAAGGGGACACGGTCTCGTAGTCAAAACCCTTGGGGGGCATCCCGGATGTCATGGTGGATGAAGTTTCTGTCATGCCGCATCCGTGAAGCACGGCGACGTGGTGCTTGACCTGCCACCAGTTGATCAACCGGTCCGGGACCATCGCACCTCCCGAGGAGATCCGCGTGAGTGAGGAGATGTCGTACGGGCGGCTGCTGTCGGAGTCATAAGTATGGGCTATGTCGCCCCAGATTGTAGGAACTCCCGCCCCGAAGGTCGGCTTCAGCTTCTCTATCACCTCCAATAGCGGCAGTGCCTGGTTGGATCGGTTCGTCAGGATGACGTTGCTGCCAACCATGAGGGCTGAATAGAGAATGTTCCACCCCATGACGTGGAACATCGGGACGGCAGGCAGGATGGTGTCCTGGTTGGAAAGCCCAAATTGAGCACCGCTGGTGTTCAAGAGGGACTGCAGCCAGATGGAGCGGTGGCTGTACACGACGCCTTTCGGATTTCCTGTCGTTCCGGAGGTGTAGCAGATGGCCGCCGCTGACCGCTCCGGCACACGCACCCATTCGGAAAGAGGGTCGTTGGTGATGATCATGTCCTCATACCGAAGGACCTGGACGCCCGCGGCAGCCACCTGCTTCAGGTAGACGGCGGCATCCGGCTCCTCGTCCTGACCGTTTTGGTAATGGATAACGGTTCGGACGTTCTTTGTCATGGGCAGGCAACCGGCAAGGGTCTCCAGGAGCGTGTCGTCCACAATGATCGTCGACGTGCCGGCATCGGTGATGCACCAGGCGAGTTGTTCAGCGCTAAACCTCGGATTCAGCGTATGGAGAACTGCCCCCATGCTGGGCACTGCCAAATAGCATTCCAAATGTTCCGGTGTGTTCCAGGCGAGAGTCCCTACCCTGTCTCCGGTGTCTACACCAATGGATTTGAGTGCCGCGGCCAGGCGTGCGGATCTGTCGGTGACGGACGCAAAAGTGGTTTCCTCGACGCCGCTTCCGTGTAGCGTGAACACCTTGCTGGTCCCGAACTTTTCTGCCCCGTGCTCAAGGATGTCCGCGATACTAAGTTCGACATCTTGCATCGTTGATTTCATGCTGCTCCCGCTCAAGGTCGACGAGGATGACCGCGTCAAAATGGACGTGTCCCTACCGCTTGAGCGAAAGGCCCATGATCTCGGCCGCACGGTGTGGAGCGGCCACGGTGCGTCCGAGGGATTCCACGATCGTTTTCATGGTGTTGAAGACATCCAGATTCGATTCAATGCGATCCGTGCGGTGGGGCCACATGTAGTACGTGTCCTCCATGCCTACACGGACGTGCAGACCCATCAGCACCGCAAGCGTTGCCAGGTGCAGTGAAGCCCGCCCCGCGGCGCAGACCATGATCACGCCCTCAGGGTCGACGTCGCGGATCGCTTCAACAATACGGGTGAGTCCTGAAATCATTTGGCGCGAATTGTCCATTGGGCTTCCACCCGGAAGGGCAGGCAGAACCAGCCACACGGCAGGTGTTGAAACAAGACCACTGCGGATCAGCAGCCGATCTGCGATGTTGACGTCGGCATCGGTGTAAACGGCAATCTCGGGGGTGCTGCCGGCTTCCCTGATCAGTCGCGCCTTCTCAAGAATCACCGGCGCAGGCTTCGCAAAAAGTGAGTCCCCGATGTAGGTTGCGGTGGTGTTGATCGGCGCAGCATCAAGCAGGCCCAGGTCGAGCATCTCAACCATTTTCTCCCACTCGCCCTCGAGGGCGGGCACCAAACATCCATCAACCGGAAGCCCCGGAAATTCTTCATGAAGGGGTTCCGCGACCTTGCGGAAGAGTTCAGGGGAAAGTACGTTGTATCCCTCTTCGTCCCGAACATGCAGATGCACCGTACTGGCTCCTGCTGCAGCTACCTCCCGTGCAGATTCCAGAATCTCTGACGAACTGATTGGCTGGTTGGGGTTCTCATTTTTGCTGAAGAAAGCGCCGGTGATGGCCACGGAAACAATGGTTTCCTCGGGAATGTCGGTCCACGGTTCGGAAGTGGGCGCATCGTGAAAGGACGACCCTTCCAGATCCATGATCTTGGGAAGACCGTAAGGACGCCAGATCATCTTGTTTTTCTCTCGTGCCACTCCCCGTTGTACCCGGTCCCAATCGATGTTTCCCATGATGCTCCTCTTCTGTTCGTCCGAACGCCCCCGGACTATCCAGGGCTGCTGTGGCTTCTTCTGAGCTATCCGGCCATTCCCGAGCGGTCGTGCCCGGGTCGACTTTCGATCAGCTGGGCGGCAGTAGCAGCTGGTCCGTGATTTCCGCCACACCTGCCAAAAGGAGCATATGCGCCTATTTTCCGAGTGTCAAACCTTTTTTGGCATCGGGCGCCAGTATCGGCACGTAAGGTCTTCGCGGGTAACCGAGGGCTTAGTCCTGTCTGCCAGCCCGCCAAGGGGAGCAATTGGTGTCATTGAGGCCCCACCTGGCGGCATCCTTCGCCAAATCATTGAGGCCCGCCGGGAGCCGGCAGACTCCACGCCACTGTCCTGCCAAGCTCCGGCATCCGGACAATTCTCCGGCGCGGGCATGTCGCGCACGGATCTGATCTGAAGCGGACGCTTCCACCGCACCGCACCTGACATCAGCTCCCGGACCAGCCCGTCAGCCTTCCGTTACGGTGTCCGCGGCCGCCCGTAAACGCGCCGGACCCCTATCAGGCCGGATTCGTGGACGTGGGCCTCGGTTGCCTTGTGGTCCGGAAGCCGAAACCAGCGCGCTGGTGTCGGCTTCCGGGGTGCTTGTGTAGGCGATCAGGCCCACGCCGGCCCGGGACCGGAATGCGATCTTTCTCAGGCGCCGCCACAATTGCGTCTTTTCGCTCCCGCATTGGCCGGCGCTCAAGAAAGGTTGCATCAGGGGGCGGGGACGCGAACGAACTCTACGTTCTCGTGGGCCTCGATCGTTCCCCCTGCACTGACCAAGCTTGCCCGCACACGCTCTTGGCCGTCCCACGTCATTGGAAGTACGCGCTGGGCTGCTGCGAGACAGAGCAATTCGGCATCCGTCAGGACCGGTTTCCGGCCGCGCATCCGGCACGGGACCAACCACGATTAAGCAGGACTTCGTCATCCAGGTGGACGTACAGTGTGGTCAGGAGGGTGTCGATGGTGTTCGAGCGGCGGATACACGCTCAGCCCTTGGGTGGCAGGACAAGTCCGGCCCTCCCAGTACCCGGGCTTCTGCGAGCACACCTTGCGAAGAGCTCAAGCTTTTCCTCGAGAAGGATTTCGTAGTCCGCCAGGTCAAGGCCGAACAGCGGGAAGGATTCGATGAACGATCCGCGCCCGAGCATGACCTCGGCCCGGACGTCGGCTATTGCGTCGACCGTAGCAAAGCGCTGGAACACCCTGATGGGGTCATCGGAGCTCAGCACTGTTACAGCGGAGCCAAGCCGGATGTGCTTGGTGCGGGCAGCGGCGGCGCCGAGGAAGACTTCCGGTGCGGACACCGCGAAATCGCGCCGGTGGTGCTCCCCTACACCGAAGGCATGAAGGCCTACCTCGTCAGCGAGCTCGGCCTGCTCGAGGAGCTGGCGCAGCACCTGGGCGTGCGGAACCGGCTGGCCGTCAGGAAAGACGCCGACGTCCCCGAAGGTGTTCAGGCCCAGCAGTATGCGTCCGGGGCCAACCGGCGCCGTGGGGTTTTCCGCGGTCGCCGGATCAGGCAATGCCCTTCCGCTCCTCAGGACTCCTTCAGCCAGCCGGCGAGCTCGGCAGCCCAGTAGGTGAGGACCATGTCGGCGCCCGCACGCCGGATCCCCAGGACCGATTCAGTGATGGCTGCCCGGCGGTCGATCCACCCGTTGGCTGCGGCAGCCTCGATCATCGCGTACTCCCCCGAGATCTGGTAGGCCGCCACCGGTACCGGGAACATGGCTGCGACGTCGGCCACGATGTCCAGGTAGCTCATGGCGGGCTTGACCATCACGATGTCGGCACCCTCGGCGAGATCCAGCTCCACTTCGCGGATCGCTTCGCGCCGGTTGCCCGCGTCCATCTGGTAGGTCCGGCGGTCACCCTTGAGCTGGGAGTCCACTGCTTCCCGGAACGGCCCGTAAAACGCTGAGGCATACTTGGCGGCGTAGGCCACCACCGAGGTGTTGGTGTGTCCGGCGCCATCCAGTGCGTTGCGGATGGCGGCGATCTGGCCGTCCATCATTCCGGAGGGCCCCAGCATGTGGGCTCCGGCGTCTGCCTGGGCGACCGCCATCCTTGCATAGATCTCAACGGTGCGGTCGTTGTCGACGTATCCGTCGGCGTCGAGGACCCCGCAGTGTCCGTGGTCGGTGAATTCGTCGAGGCAGACGTCACTCATGATGACCAGGTCGTCGCCCACTTCGGCCCTGACATCGCGGATGGCCTTGTTCAGGACTCCGTCCGGGTCCAGGGACGCGGTGCCCTCGGCGTCCCTGACGGCGGGAATTCCGAAGAGCATGATTCCCCCGATCCCCAGCTCGATGGCTTCGGCCGCGGCCCGTTTAAGGGTGCCGGCTGTGTGCTGGACCACGCCCGGCATGGACGTGATGGGGGTGGGCTCAGTGCGGCCCTCCCGGATGAACGCCGGCAGGATCAGCTCGGCCGGGGCAAGCCGGGTTTCGGCGGTGAGCCGCCGCATGGCGGGAGTGGTGCGGAGGCGGCGCGGCCGGTGGTTCGGAAAGCTCATTAATGTTCCCTTCATTGGCAAATACGGCAGCCAGGGCGGCAACAATGCCGTCCGGCGTGGGGGCCTCTGCGGTGGCAATCACCGGTAAGCCGGGCGCAGCAGCTTCCTCCGCCGTCGGGCGCCCGATGGCGATGACGCGGCAGTGGCCCAAAGGCAGCAGGGGTTGAGGCGATCCGCCGAGGGGCGCTGGGCGACGCGGCCACGACGGCGTCAATGGTCCCGGCGTCGAGGTCCCTGCGGATCCGCTGCAGGCTCAGTTCGGGCAGGCCGAGATCTGTTTTCAAATACGGTCTTTGCGCCCTCCGTCATTACCTGACAGCCCTGACGGCAACCAGCATTCGGACTCAGTGATCTAGGGGGCCCAGGGGTCAAACCCTGTCCCCAGGACAGAGCCCAGAAGGCGGCGGAGGTCAGCGGCCTCCTCGGCCCCGAAGTTGTGCTCAAACTTCGCCTGCGCCTCCGACCACAGCGGGAGGGCCTCCTCGAATCTTCTCAGCCCCTCGGGCGTGATGTGGATAACCTTCCTTCGGCGATCCCGTTCGGAAGGTTCAACCCGAACCAACCCTGCTTTCGCGAGAGGCTTCAGGTTTGTTGCAAGAGTGGTCCTGTCCATCGCGATGATTTCGGCCAGCTCAGTAACCGACAAGTCGCTCGCTGACGCAATCTTTTGCAGGATCGTGAATTGTGTGGCCCGAAGCCCGGTAGGCGCCAGGGCCTGATCATAGGCGGCGGTCAGATACCGGGAGGCCTTGCGCAGGGCAAAGCAATTGCAGGTCCCGTTCAGCTGGGCAACTTCTGCAGTCACCAATCCCACCTCTTTTCATAATCCTTGCATCATCCACCATAACCCTCGCACTTCAGGCTGTACCCACAACTAACAAGGGGAATGCGTTGACACTTCCAGAATAGGAGCATATGCTCCTTTTGTCGATGTGGCAGGAGTCACAGCAAAGCGACTCTAGAAGGAGGACATCTTTATGCCGGTATTTGAGGCACATGTACCTGCAGGACGCTACACACCCGAGCAGAAGCGGGCATTGGCCGATGCACTCAACCAGTCCCTGGTTCTCGGGCTCGGGGTGCCTGAGGGTGACCGCTTCATCATGATCAGTGAGCATGGTGAGAACGAACTGTTCCTGCACCCCACGTTTATGGGAATGGAGCGCGGGGAAGACGCAATGTTCGTAACGGTATTCGTAGGGGCCCACCGGCCGCTGGAAGACAAGCGAGCTCTGGCGGCACATATCAACAAGCTGACTGCAGAGGCCCTGAATATCTCCCCGGACGACATCTTCATCACTTTGGTGCCGGTGCCCAATGATGGCTTTTCCTTCGGCCGGGGGGAACTCCAGCTGGCTGAAGCCCCCCCACGCTGGTAGCACCGTTTTCCTGGTTTCCTGAACCCCAGCGGCCCAGCTGCTGGGGTTCAGGACCGGGGCAGCAGCCCAATCACCAACGGATCCGCCAGCAGCCGGCCGGCGGAATCTCAACAACAGAACAACCCAGACAACGAGGTCTTGTACATGTCACTTTCCTATTACACCCACGGAACCGGTCCTGTCCGCGTCCTGTGCGCCCATTCGTGGGTCGCATCGGGCGTCTCCTTCGCCCCGATGCTGGCGCACCTGAACCCCGAAGAGGGGACCTGGGTTTTCCCGGACTTTCACGGATACGGTTCCTCCAAACCTTCCGAGGCCCTTCCGACCATTGCCGGCATGGCCGAAGATCTGATGGCGGTGGCCGATGACTTGGGCTGGGATACATTTCACCTCGTCGGACATTCCATGGGCGGGCAGGCGGCCCAGGCCATACTTGGAAACAGGAATCACCGGGACAGAATCCTCACCGCTTCCCTGGTCAGCCCGGTTCCCAGCCACGGCTACCCGCTGGACACCGACACAGAAGAATTCTTCCTGGCTGCGGCCAGCACACCGGCCACCATGCAGCAAGTCGTCGCCACGCTCGCCGGAGGACAACGCACCGCGGGGTTCAGTCAGTACATCACCGCTTTGTCCCAAGCCACCGCCAACGAAAGCACCCTCCGCGACTACCTTCGTGCCTGGACCCTCGATGATGTCTCCCACAATGTCAGTGAGTATACGGGCCCGGTATTGGTGCTGAGCGGGGAACTTGATCCGGTCCTTGGCCCCTCGGTAGCCACGGTCATCGCGTCACAGTTCTCCGACGCTGAGCACAAAGCCATTCCCGGTACCGGACACTTTCCTCCCCTGGAGTCACCAGCCCAGGTCGCTGAGGAGCTAACCCGCCATATCCTCGCCCGCCCTTAACAATTCCGGCCACAGCTCTGGCACCCCAACCCATCCAAGAAAGAACGATAGTGAGCAATGACGAAATTCTGAAGGCAATGCAGATCGCCTTCACCGGTTATGAAACAAACGACCGGGGGCCGCTGATCAAGCTCCTCTCCCCCGACTTCGTTTTTGAGATGTCAGACTCCCTTCCCTATGGAGGGCGCTACATCGGTCCTGACGAATTCGTGTCCTACTGGAAGGAGGTCGGTAAGGAATGGGAGTACTTCCGCTACGACGCCCACGAAATCATTCATTGCGGCAATACGGTAGTAGTTCCGGTCAAGACGGACGCACTCTCCAAACGCGGCATCCGCATGCGGAACGAACACCTGTTCCTCTTCAAGGTCGCCAACGGACAGGTTATTCAGGGGCGGCTCTACGCTGACACCGCCCGGGGCCGCGATGTAATTGCCGGCAAAGAACCCCAGCGCTATGAACGTATCGCAATTCCCGGTAGCGCCTAGCCATGACCGAACGTATTGACGTCGCATTCGAAGGAGAGGACGGCGTCATCCTCCGAGGCTGGTTGTACCGGCCTAAAGGCGGAGGCAAAAAACCCGCGATCACCATGGCCCACGGCTTCGCCGCCGTCAAAGAACACGGTCTGGACAATTTCGCACGCGCCTTCGCCGCCGAAGGATTCGTCGTCCTCATCCATGACCATCGAAACTTCGGCAGCAGCGAAGGCTCCCCGCGCCACGACATCGATCCGTGGAGGCAAATCGCGGACTGGCGGCGGGCAATAACATTCCTTGAAATGCAGCCAGAAGTCGATGCGAACCGCATTGGAATATGGGGTACCAGCTTCGCCGGCGGACATGCCATCGTTCTCGGGGCAACGGACCGCAGAACCCGATGCGTCGTAGCCCAAGTTCCCACGATCAGCGGATACGACCAAGGCCAGCGCCGTGTATCCCCTGACGCCACCGCCGCACTGGAGTCCGCCTTCGCGGAGGACGAGCGGGCACCCTTCCGCGGAGGGACTCCTCGAAAGACGCGGGTGGCGTCCGCTGACATGGACGAACCTGCAGCATACCGAAGCCCGGACGCCATAGCCTTCTACACCCAGGGCTCAGCGAAAGAAAACTGGACCAACGAGGTCACGCTCCGGTCCACCAGGGCCGCCAGGTCCTATGACCCCGGAATTTGGGCCCCACGGGTCTCACCCACTCCATTGCTACTCGTCGTTGCACTCCAGGACACCGTCACCGTCACGGATCTGGCGCTCAGAGCCTACGAGAACTCACTCGAACCAAAACGGCTGGTGACGCTTCGGGGCGGTCATTTCGACCCCTACGAAAAAGAGTTCGAAGCCGCGTCCGCAGCAGCCCTGTCGTGGTTCCAACAACATCTCTAACCCCGCATACATCACAGGAACTGTAGAACCCAACGACAGTTCACCCAAGGAGCACACCATGAAGAACACCCGTCCGCCAACATCTCAAGTCCTCGCCCCGCCCATCACGCCCTTGGCGCGTGCCGATATCCGAAAGCGTCAGCTCGCTGTCGGCATCGGCAATTTCATGGAGTGGTTTGACTTCGCCATATACGGATACTTCGCCGCTGTTATCGGCGCCCAATTTTTCCCAACGGGAAATCCAACCACGGAAATGCTGGCATCGTTGGCGGTCTTTGCCGTCGGATTCATTTCCCGGCCGCTCGGAGCGTTGATACTGGGCCCCATCGGCGATCGCCACGGGCGCAAGGCCGTCCTGCTCACAACAGTACTGGGCATGGGAGTGACCACAGCGCTCATAGGCCTCACTCCCTCGTATGCCACGATCGGCGTCGCGGGTTCCATCGCAATAGTCATCCTCCGCTTCGTACAAGGCATGATGGTCGGCGGTGAATGGTCGGCGGCTGCCACATACCTGGGAGAAAGTGCTCCTGCTCATAAACGTGGGCTGCACGCGAGCCTAATTACGGTGACGGCGGGCCTTGCCTTCCTAGTCGGCACAGGAGCCGCTACCGGAATTAATCTGATCCTGTCGCCGGCGGATGTAGCCGGCTGGGGGTGGCGCATACCGTTCATTGCATCCCTGGTGATGTGCGTTGTGGCTATATACATCCGCCAAAAGCTGGAGGATACGCCAGTCTACGAGCACCTGGCCCGACAGCGCGAAAACAATGAGCTGCAAGCTGTGCCCGCAAAAGTGAAGGCTAAATCATTCATCCTGGCGCTGTCGTTCTCTGCACTGTTCGGCGTGGGCCTTTACTATCTGGTCACGTACGCAAACAACTACCTTTCGGGCGTCGTAGGCATGCCCAGGCCAGAGGCACTAGCCGCCTGCGCAATCGCATTGCTCATCCACGTAATCGCAAACCCGCTGGTGGGAGCCCTCAGCGACCGCATCGGACGCCGCCCAGTTGTGTTGACAGGCGCCCTCGGGCTCACTTTGTTGAGCATTCCCATCTTCATGTTGATGAGCACGGGAACGTTCGCTCTGGTGTTGTTGGGCGCGTCGGTACTGGCAGTACTGGTCAGCATCACTGGGACCATGAACGTCGTCCTGCTGGTAGAGGTTTTCCCTGCATCCATCCGTTCAACTGGCGCGGCTCTAGGACACAACGTGGCCCTGGCACTGCTGGCAGGCCCAGGGCCTCTCGTGGCTGCCAGTCTCGTTGCAGCCACAGGAAACACGGTCGCACCGGCCTACTACCTCGGAGCTGTCTCCCTGGTCATGTTGCTCGTCCTTTGGTTCATGCTCCCGGAAACGAAAAAGAGCGACATCAGCCAAGGCTGATCCTCCGTTCTGCCCGGAAACGAAGTGCGGCTCCCCTGCTGATTCAGCCGGGGAGCCGCAAACATGCCCCGCCGGGCACCTAGGTGCTGGCCGCCGTCCGCCGAATGACGTTATATCACCGGTTGGAAACCGCCAACGCCGATCACGATCTTATTGCTATGCCTGTAGGGCATGGCTGTCAGCCGCGGCCCGTTCGCTTGGAAGCAGGATCCCTACCAACGAGATGAAGGGAGCGATTGGCCCACCAGTTCATGTCTGAGATCGCCCCGATTGTTCCTTTCCGGGGAAGGCTCCGGAACATGTTCAAGACGGTCAGGACCAGTCACAGAGCTGTCCGCTCCTACAGGGTTTCCTAGCACACATCGGGATCTGAGTAAGCTCCTGGCCGCGGACCAGGCCACGCCCAAACCGGCGGGCCCCAGGGGAATCCCGAACCGCTCACAGTCGGCACTCCCGACGGGGTATGCCGGAGGAAAAGGGCGTCCTGAGACGATGTGCGGTCATGGCGACCGGCGTTTGCGCAGCAACGGTGGGCGGTGTCAGTCAGCCATCTCGTGTCTGAAGATCAGCAGCGTGCTCGTTGCGGTGGCTAGGAGTTCTCCGCCGGCTGTGCTGAGGCGGCCTTCAGTGAAGATCACCCGGGAACCGGATTTCACGACTGACCCCTCGGCGCGAAGGGCACCTTTGCGGAGGGTGATTGGCCGCAAGTACTTGACCGCCAGATCGATGGAGGTGTAACCGGTCCCTGCATCCAACGTGCTGTGTGCTGCGCAACCGAGCACGGTGTCGAGGAGCGTGCAGGCCAGGCCGCCGTGCACTATTCCGAGGGGGTTGTAATGTGCTTCTCCCGGCTCGCACTTGAACTGGACATGTCCGTTGCTCGCCTCGACGAGATCAAACTTCATGAGGGAAGCGATCGGCGGTGGGGCTATGCTGCCGTCACGCAGGCCGGACATGTATTCCAGCCCCGACAGCAGCGGCAGCTGTTCGAGTGCGATTGCCGGATCCGCCCAAGTAAAGATTTCTGAGCGTTCCGACGGGGTGTTGTTTGTCATGAAATTACCTCTTCAGCTTCTCTGCAAAGGTCCTCGTTTTCAGCCGGTCTCCGGGAATTGCTACGCCTGTCCGCAGCCCGCATGCCTAGTTGCCGGATCAGGCTGATCACTCCCAGGAGGAGTGTCGCGGTTCCGTAGGCGGCCACCGCCGGCACCAGGCCAAAGGTGGGGACCAGGAGCCCTGCAAGTATGACGGGGATGCTGAAGGCGGCGTAGGCCAGGATATATACCGCCGCCACCACCCCGCCCCTCTCCTCCGGAGCAGCCAGGGGCATTACCAGGCGCAACGCCGCGGCGAAGGCTGCCCCGAAGCCAACCCCGCCCACCACCTGGCCTGCAACCATCAGTCCCAAGCTGCCCGCAAGCACCCCGGACAGGATCCCGGCAGTACCCAGGATCGACGCCATCACGCCCAGGACCATTCCGTTGCGCGCTCCAATCCGCATAAATGCAAGGCCAGCAACCGCGGCAGCAGCCGGTCCCACAAACACCGCGAAGCCGGTCAGGAGTCCGCTCTCGATCTGGAGGGCATGCCGCACGATGGACGGGGCGAGGCCCAGGGACAGGGCTGCAAGCATCCAGCCGGCGGCTACAGCGGGAGCCGCACCGGAGAACTCGCCGCGGGCTGCCGCGGGAACCCTGACGCGGGGAACAAGGGAGCGAAGGGCCCCGTGCCTGCGAACGCCGCTTTCTGGAGCAATGGCGGTAGCCACCATCCCCAACACGGTAACTGCGGACAGTGCGATGAAGACCAAGGTGTCCGGCCACGGTGCATACTCGATGGCCAGCCCTGCGAGCAAAGCTCCGACTGCCAGCCCGCCGGCAACGCCAACACTGCCCAGGACGGTTCCCAGCTTTTTCCGATTAGGGGGTGCCAGCTCCACCAGGGCGGCACTGAAGGCGCTGGTGGCGGCTCCGGTGGCAAGTCCCTGGACAACCCGCGCGGCGATCACGGTGCCAATATCGGTGGCTGTCAGGAACATGATCATCGAGACGAGCTGAACCGACAGGGCGCCGAGGAGGACAGGGCGGCGGCCCACATGGTCGGAAAGGGACCCGGCGGTGAGGAGGGCCAAGAGGAACCCTCCGGAATACACCGCGAATGCCAGGGTCAGCACTGGTGCCGCGAAGTTCCATTGCTGCTGGTAGTAGGTCAGCAGCGGAGTAGGCGCCCCGGCGGCAAGGTACAGGCCCACGAAGGCACTGGCAGTTCCCGCGAAGGCGAATCCTTCCGGACGCCGGCTCGTCCTCCTGCCTTCTGTCCGTAAATGAGCTGATGGTGGTGCTGAGGGCATGCTGGACTCCGGTACGCAAGGGGTGGCTGATGGGCGCGCCGGGCCGGCGCCTACAACTAAACTACGAGCTTTCTTTAGAAAAGTAAACAAGCTTGCTCTAAGATAGTAAGTACCGTGAGGAAGGAACCCGATGCCGCTTCGGACCAGTTGGTCAGAGGACAAATGCCCCATCGCCAGGGCAGCCGATGTTTTTGGCGACCCGTGGTCTTTGCTGGTCCTCAGGGAAGTGTTCATGGGCAACCGGCGGTTCGAGGGGATCAAGAAGTCCCTGAAAGTGGCAGACAATGTGCTCAGCGAACGGCTCCGCCGCCTGGTTGAAGCCGGCGTGCTGGTAGCCGAGCCCTACAGCGCCGGAACCCGCCCGCGGAACGAATACCACCTGACGCCCGCAGGAACAGAGGCGCTGCCCGTCCTGCACGCGCTCTTGGCCTGGGGCCGGCGCCACACCGAGTCTCCGGGCGGAAAGGCTCTGCGGATCGTCTGCACCACCTGCGGATCCGAGTCCAGTTCCGGAACCTGGTGCCAAGCCTGCCGAAGGGAGCTCACGGCCGGGACCACTGCATGGGAGCATCCCGGCAGGCCCGGCAGCCTCATCGAACTGGGCAGCCTGGCGTAGCCCCGGGTTAGCGCTGCCTGCGGGAGCCACCTTGCCTTGCAGGAGCGCTGATGGCAACACGGTTGAAGGAATTGATGGACAGGACTACCCAGGTGAGAGCGGACAGCTGCCCCGGGGTCAGTCGTCCGGCAGTAGGTTCATAGAGGCCAGCGTCCGCCTGGGAGTCCTTGATTCCGGTCATGCATTCGCCCCCAGACGCGTTCGAGCAGCGGCGGGTGACGAAGATGTTAATGCCGGCCAGCAGGACCGCGACGGCGGCGGGTACCTGCATGATGATGTTGTCGGAGGTGACCTGCAGCAGGGCCCCGATCACGATGATCCCGAAAATACCGACGTCGGCGGGGAGTGCACTGCGTGGTGGACCTTGCCGATGACGTCACCTCACCGGCCCATGAGTGAGGCCCTTCCGGCAGTCCGGCTCGCCGAGTTTTCAGCAGTCGTACTTATCTAGGAGTTAGCTAGTCGGACCCGCTGTGCGTGGCTTCGAGACTCGCAGGACTAGTAACTGCACTGAAAGCTCCAACAGCAATTCCCCGCCGTGAGGAAGGACGCGTCCGCAAGTTACCGCGTGGAACGCCTTCTTATGAGCTGAAGATCGATGCGCTGATTCTCGATTGGGTAACTGCTCCCCCGCAGATTCTTGATCAGCAGATCCAGCACAGCTTCGGCCGATCTCTGTGTATCAATTCGCAGTCCTGTAAGAGGTACCTCGGCGAACTCAGCTAATGGTCCATCTGTCATTGTGGCGATCATGAGCTCTTCTGGAACCGCTATGGACGCCTCGTGGGCAGCATCGAGAACGCCGGCCGCAAAGATACTTGAACTGGTCATGATGGCGTCCGGTGGATTGGCGATCCGAAATAGTTCCGCGGAGATTGCTGCCGCTACCGCTCTGCCACCCCTTGTGTCTGCGACACGAAGCAGGGGGGGGGCAGCCGTCGATCCGACGAAATGCATGTAGGCGGAGATGACTCCTCGCCTGTACATGTTGTCCGTGCTTCCTACAAGAAGCGCAGTACGTTCAGAACCGCTTTCACGGAGGTGCCTTAAAAGCTGGATGGTCGATTTTTCGTACCCGGCACCAACCCACCAGTGAAACTCGCGCAAGCCAGGATCAGGATCGTACGAGACGACAGGTAAGCCCGATGCCAGAATTTTCCGCAAAGCGTCGTCCTGATGATTCGGGGCAATGAGGATGCACCCGTCAAGGCGCGAGACACTGCCCGCGACATCATCGATGTCGCGGGCAGTGAGCGCATTGAACCCCCGTGTCATTGCGGCCAGAGCTAGGGCTCCGGCGAGATTCGCGAACGAGGTGGTGCCGAACTCAGATGATTGCAGCGACTCCGGGGGACGAAGCAGGATGGCCACATTACGCTGCGCCGATTGATTGGTGTAGCCAAGGCGGGCTGCGATCCGCCAGATATTTTGCTTGGTTTCGAGTGCAACGTATCTCTTACCGGTAAAGCTATGGGATGCCGTCGTCAGTGACACCCCTGCAGCTGCGGCCACATCTATCAGGCGGGCGGTATTTTTCCCCGGATCAGGCGATGGCCCGGTCCCTGTTGTGGTCATCAATTTCAGCATTCGATAAGTGCGCGGTCTCGCGCAGTCCTAGTGAGCATAGTACGAGCACAAGCATTGCGAAAGATCCGTAGACCGTTACGGACAGGGGGTTGTTCCCGGAGAGGACCAGCAGACCCGTAGCCACGAACGAAGCAGTTCCGCCGCCCAGGGCTGCACCTATCTGATATGCGACAGACATGCCGCTGTATCGCATGCGCGCAGGGAACTGTTCGCCGAGGAACGTAGGAATCGGGCCTTGGGTGACACCGATCAACAAACCTATTATTGCGAAGCTGACCACGACCATAAAGATGCTGTGAGTGTTCACCATGGGGAAGTAGAGGTAAAGATAACCTGCCATCGCGAGTCCTCCGGAAACCATGACCTTCTTCCGGCCGTACTTGTCCGAGAGGAGGGCAAAGAACGGTGCGCTCAGAATCAGCACTGCACTGAACACGAGCTGGCCCACGAGGCTCTCGGTGGAGCCATAACCGATGCCTTTGAGGTAGGAGAGGAAGAAGGTGAAGGAGATATAAGCAATCGTGTTGTACCCGTAGCTGACTCCGAGTGCCAAAAGTATCGTGCGGGGGCTGCGTCGGACGGCGGCTACGAGAGGCAATCCTTGTCCTTCGTTAGCAACCTTCTTTTCCTCCGGCATTGCCATCCTGGCGAAGAGGCCGATGATGACGAGGACGCCCCCGATAAGGAACGGAATTCGCCAGGCGAAGGGAGCCAGCTGGCCGTCGAAGGCAAGACTTATGAGCGTGAACACGCCAACGCCGAGCAGCGTCCCGATGCCGATCCCGGTGCTGGTGAAACTACCCCAGAGACCCCGACGGTTGGGGGGAGCATTTTCCATACCAAACAGGGCCGCGCCGCCCCATTCGCCACCTGCTGCGAAGCCCTGCACAAGGCGCAGCGCAACGAGCAGTATCGGCGCCCAGATACCGATGGTGGCAAAGTCCGGGAGCAGCCCGATGAGGAAGGTGCTCACACCCATGGTCACCAGGGTAAGAATAAGCATTCGTCGCCGGCCAAACTTGTCCCCGAAGTGACCGATTATGATTCCTCCCAGCGGACGAGCGACGAAACCTGTTCCGAAAGCAGCAAATGCAAAAAGCGTTCCGATGATCGGTTCGACGGAGGGGAAGAAGACGGTGTTGAATACCAGACCTGCGGCCAGGCCGTAAATAAGGAAGTCATAGTATTCAAGGGCGGTTCCAAGCCCTGAAATGAGAAAGGCACGAAGTGGTGACACCTTCCCCGGTTTATTACTCTCGGCGGTAGCCTGGGTTTCGACGTTTTGTTGCATGACAGTAGGTCTCTCAATCTCCGTAAGCTGCGGATTCGATTGCGGATGATGTTTTCCCGTCGCTGGTGATCGCAATGTTGGGACGGGCGTAGTCGATGGCGTAAGGGTCGTTGACCTCAGGAACGACGGTGCAACCCAGACCCTGTAGATGATGCGTGCCAGCAAGAAGCGTTTTGGGCACTGTAATCGTCGTGCCGCTGGCATCAATACGTGGCTGTTGCAGGGCCTCCTCGGCCGACATTCCTTCATCAACCAGGTTGATGATTAGCTGGGCGACAGCACTGATGATGCGTCGGCCGCCAGAGGCCCCCACGGCCATGCTTCTCCTACCGTGAGTAACGATGGACGGTCCCATGTTCGCAACGGGTCTCGCTCCCCCCGAGATGCTGTTAGCTGCCTGAGGCAGAGCATTGAACCAAGCCATTGCCGAGTCAAAAAGCAGACCGGTGCGAGGACAAATCACACCACTGCCAAAATGATTTGCTGCCGTGTGGGTGATAGCTACCGTACGGCCCTGAACGTCCGTTGCTGATATGTGGGTAGTTCCGCTGGTGGGCGCCGATGCACCGAGAGGAGACCAATTTGGTGCGGTCTCACCAGAAGCAAATGAGGGATCATGTGGCCGACGGGTGGCAAACGTACGCCAGGGAACGTCATCGTTCCAATGAGCGACGTCATCACCATTGGCACAGAGGGCCGCGATGCCAGCAATGTAGGACGGATCCAGCAGTCCCCGCTCAGGGACGGACACGAAATCTGGGTCACCCAACCAGTGATACCGATCGGCAAACGCATGGCGGATGGCCAAAGCAAGGCTTCTCAGTCTCTCGGGGCTCTCCTTGCCTTTGGAAGCGTCAGGATAAATGGACTCCCAGATCTTAAGGATCTGCAACTCGGTCAGCCCACCACCTGGAGACCTGGGCACGGATACTTGAGCGCCTCGGTAATGGATGCTTTTCGCCGGACCGATTAATGGAGTGGACGCCTTGAAATCCTCCACGGTCAGAAGACCACCCATCTCTTTCGAGGACATCACCAGACGTGCGGCGACGTCCCCGTCCACAAGGGTCCGCAGGGACGAAGAGGCTACCTCTTCCAACGTTGCCCCCAACTCCTGTTGGCGGATCCTCTCCCCTTCACCAAAAGAAGGACCATAGAACCGCTGCGAAGACCGTCCTCGGGGCAAGCCGTCATCGGCAAGAAAAATCCGAGAGCAGGCCGGGTCTTTCCTGAGCCGCTCAAGGTCGCTCATGGCGTTAAGAACAAACCACGAGTCAGACCTGAACCCTTCATAAGCAGACTTGATAGCTGGCTCGCATACGTCTTTCCTGGAAAGCCGTCCCCAACGCTCCTGCGCAAGTAGCAGACCGAGAAGGGTTCTGGGGACTCCGTTGGCACGAGGGCCGTCTACGTTTGCGTTGTCCATGACCGAGTGGATACCCAGAATCGCGGCAGCTGGCGCATGGGAATCCAGAAGGAACATGTCAGGGGTTGCCGCTAGTGGAGCCTTCGGCCCGAACTCCACGGACTGCGGCGGCGCTGCACCGCCGTCGCTATAGAGAAGGAAGCCAGAACCAGCAAGAGTGGTCTCCGTAGGTTCTATGACTCCGGCAACTAAAGCTGCCGCCACGGCGGCATCAACGGCGTTACCCCCCTTGTGGAACATCTCCAGCCCAGCCTGGACACTTTCTTCTCGTGCGCCAACAACGGAACCCAGTTGGTCGTCAGCTCTAGACGAGACGGGTGTGAGTGCTCGAGTATGCGATCGCATTACGAAACCTCCGGATCGATGAAGTTCATTCATCTAAAATTCTATGATTTAGATCACGGGGTTTCCCGAAATTTTGCATAATTTTGTACGAACCATTCTTGTAGGGCCTCGCGGGTAAGTCCGCGCCCTCGCAGGCAAGCAGCGGCTTCTCTTGGTGCTCAACCTCGGGGGGCTGAGGTCTGGCGCAGACTGCAGACAAATATCAATGAGGCCTTGTCAACCCATACGTTCGAAACTATATTTTTCCCAAGCCCTCCACTGGGTATCAAGCCTTGCATTGGTGTCCCCCTGCAGACAGACCTTTGAGTAAGTCCACCGCCGGTGGCTGCAACTCACCCACTCGGGACCCTCCACCATGCCTTATATCTCATCACTTCATCTATCGGAAGGAACCCATTATGGGCTCGTCTGTCGCTATTAGATCCGCTGCCGTTGTCGACGGAACGGGTGGAATTGTCCGTACTGGCCACACCGTCCTGGTGGAGAACGGTCGCTTCAGTAAGGTTGGGCCTGATGGATCCTTCGAGATTCCCGCTGGCGTAGATCTTGTCGATGGCACGGGAAAGTGGCTCATCCCGGGCTTCGTCAACGGAAATGTTCATCTCTTGGACGGCATCATGATGATGGGTATTGGGGGTATTGAATACCTCTCAAGATGGGAGGGGCAGTTCCACGAAGTATGTGAAGAAGCTGCGCAGCTGGCCCTCAAGGGTGGTTGCACGACGGTCTTTGATACCTGGAACGCGCACCAGCCTGTGCTCACCGCCAGGGACCGAATCAATTCGGGTGCTATCGAAGGTCCCCGGATTTTTGCAGCGGGAAACATTGTCGGTATGGGCGGTCCGTTCAGCCTTGACTTCAATCAAATGGCCAGATCAGTCATCAGCAAAACGTTTGCGGATCGTATGGACTCCTTGTTCGATGCTGGTGTGGGCGCTGGAACAAGCTTGATGTCACCAACTGAAATACGGGCTGTCATCCGGGACTATATCGACACGGGAGTCGACATGGTCAAGATCGCCATCAGCGATCACCTTTACGGAGTCACTGGTTCCAAACGTGCCTATCTGACATTCAGCGAACGGGTCCTTCGGGTGCTCGCTGAGGAAACAAAGTCAGCGGGTTTGCCTCTACTCACACACACTCAATCAGTGGAGGCAGTCCAGTTGGCTATCGACTTGGACGCAGATCTTATGATCCACGCAACTATGACTTCCCAGACTCCCCTCGATGGTGACATTGTTGACCAAATCATAACCAAAGGCATCCACTGCGGGGTGCAGTCAGTGACCCACCCGTACCAAGAGAAATTAGAGGCCCTTGGCCACCCGATTGCTGCCTATGGTGGGTTCCAGCACATTCTGAACGAGAAGATGCTGATTACCGCTGATGCCCCGATAGTACTAGGGACTGACGCCGGTTGTACGTCCCGTGACGTTCTTGCCGATACTGGTGAGATTGGCGACCGTGAACGCCCGTGGAGCATCGGAACCGACCACTTCGCATGGGCCCGCGCGCTCCATCAGAAAGGCATGTCACCTTCCTCAATACTTCAATCCATGACGAGCAAAGTCGCCGACGCCTACAACAAGGGTAATGACATTGGGACGGTGGAGGTTGGAAAACTTGGTGATTTCCTGCTTCTCGACCGCGATCCGCTCGAAGATGTCCGTAATCTTGAAAGCATTGAGGCGATCTATAAAGAGGGCCGGCTTATCGATCGGCAGGCATTGCCCACGCAGCCTCTGGTGACAGCTCCCATAGGTACATGCTAGGTGGGATGGTCGTTGCTTGGACAGATGATCAAGCAACGACCATCTTCACACTAGGAACTGAAACCACAGCGCTGAATGTCGAAGGCAAGCGGCCTGCCTGGCCCGTGCCGGCCACGCGTACTGCCCATGAGGGTTGACCATGGCCGGATAACTACTGCCGGTGCACGTGTATGTTGCCAGGGACGATTGCTCCGCTTGGGGATTGCCGGCTTCGTGCAGGCGTGTCGCCTGCATCGCCGTGGGTTGCATGGTGGCAAGTTCGCCCAGCATCCGGGCCATGCGTTCCTGCACAATCTGGGAAGCGGCCAAGGGCGGCCAAACTGTTTGCGTTGCGGGGCGTATTGTCAGTGCCGACCGAGTGAGTGCAGTCCACCCTGACCACGCCGCCAGCAGCGCCGCCGTTGGGATTATGGTGAACGTCGGCGCTTTCATTCGCACCGCTGTTGCCCTACGGGGCGCGCCTGGTCATTCACTCCACGCCACCCGTACGAAGGCCGGAAGCAGCAATCAAATTCGGTCTCCAAACACTCATATCCGGATTTGCAAGCCGCTTACCCCTGACATGAAAATGAGGGTTGGGCGAATGGTTGCCGGCAGGGGGCGATTTATCCAGTTTGGTGCAGGGGCTCGAGGGTGACCTGGTAACCCAGGGATTCGAGTTGTCCGATTGCGCGGGCTTTTGCCTTGGCGGGTGTGCGTTGCGTGAAGTAGTCGGCTCCGGGGTCGCGGTAGAGTTCGCCGGTGGCGAGCATGTGCCAGGCCGCGGTGAGCATGACATGTTCGACCGCAACGAGAGCCTTAACGGGTCCGCGCCGGAAAGCGATGCGCCGGTACTTCGCTGAGAAGTATGTGCCGTTGGACCGTACCGCCGAGAGGGCCGCGATGCCCAGGGCGCCTTTGAGGTATCTGTTGCCCGGGCGGGTCTTGGTGGATTTGATCCGGCCGGCGGATTCGTTGGCTCCGGGGGACGTGCCTGCCCAGGATGCCAGCTGTTGCGGTGTCGGGAAGACCCTCATGTCGGCTCCGGTTTCGGCGATGAAGACCTCGGCGATGGTGGTGCTGAATCCCGGGATGCTGGTCAGGAGCTCCCGGGCGAGGCGAAAGGGCTCCATCGCCTCCTCGATTCTGGCGCTGAGGTCTTTGATGTCGGCGGTGTGGGCATCGATGCGGTGCAGATAGAGGGCCGCCATGTAGCGGTGATGGTCGCTGAACCGGCCGGTGAGTGCGTCGGTGAGCTCGGGGATCTTTGCACGCATCCTCCCGTGGGCCAGTTCCGCCAGTACGGCGGGGTCGTCCTCCCCTTCGATGAGTGCCTGCAGCATCAGCCGTCCCGAGAGCCCGGTGATGTCCGAGGCTACCGAGGACAGTTTGATGCACGCGTCCTCGAGCAGTTTCTCCAGGCGCTGCATTTCCCTGGTGCGTTCACGGGTGATTAGTGTCCGGGCGCGGGTCAGGTCCCGCAGCTCGCGTACCGGTGGCGGGGGCACGAAGGAGGCTCGGACCAGCCCGTGAGCGCCGAGATCGGCGAGCCAGGCCGCGTCCGAGACATCGGTTTTGCGGCCGGGGACGTTTCTGGCGTCGCGGGCGTTAACCAGGATCACGTCCAGGCCTTCGTCTTCGAGCAGGTAGTAGAAAGGGCGCCAGTAGTCGCTGGTGGCTTCCATCACGACCAGGGTCACGTGTTCGTTCAGCAGGTGGTCCCTCAGGTCCAGGATCCGCGCGGTCATCGCGGCCCAGGTCGTGACGGTGGACGTGGTGGGCCGGTTGCCGCGGCCCTGGATACGGACGCAGACCTTAGCGTCCTTCTTCGAAACATCGACACCCGCGCAGCGCGAGTGAATGACCTCCATGGTGGATCACCTTCCGAAACCGTTCGTGCGGACAAGGCGTCTGTGTTCCGGGGAGGGCGGATAAACAACAAATCTGACATACGTGCTCGAAGGCAACATTCCACCGTCCCGCGGACAAAAAGCTGTGCCCTCCACCACCAAACTAGCCCACAGGCTCACCGGCACCATAGAAGCATCGGGGACGACCGAAAGACACTCATCAAGTCTGCCCCGCACCATGGAACAACACCAGATATCACCGGCTCAGGTGCCCGCGACGTATATTTTCCATCCCCACGGCGGAGCGAAGCCCCTCGGGAACTAGACCGGAATAACCCAGCTCATACCTCTGCGATTCTCAAGCGCCAATGGCGCCGAGCAGCCACACTTCGAAGCCCGAGATTAAGACCTCTTCGTTGCCATGTCGCGGCCTAGAGATACCGGATCATGCGTGTGTTACCCAAGGTGTTGGGCTTCACGCGGGCGAGGTCCAGGAACTCCGCAACGCCTTCGTCGTGTGAGCGGAGGAGCTCCGAGTACACCACCGGATCTATAACGGACTGGTCAGCCATGACCTCGAAGCCGTGGCCCTTAAAGAAGTCCACCTCGAAGGTGAGGCAGAAAACGCGGGCAACACCCAACGCCCGGGCCTCCTCCAGCAGACTCCCCATCAGCGCGTGCCCCACGCCGTGTCCGCGCCAATCCCTGGAAGCAGCCAATGTGCGGACCTCTGCCAGATCCTCCCACATGACATGCAGGGCGCCACAGCCGATTACCTCATCCTGGCTGGACTCCGCGATTCGGAACTCCTGCAGGCTTTCGTAGTAAGCCACCGTCTCCTTCGCCATCAAGATCCGTTGCTCCGCCAGAGGGGCAACCAACTTTTTGATGGCGGACACGTCGCTGGTGCGGGCAGGCCGGATGCGGAAGGACTCGGTCACAGGGCTAATTCTATGGGCGCCGCCCTGCTTCCTTCGGCGATTTGTACAGCCAGAAGAACGTTTTTTGACGAACTGTACGGTGACACGTCTAAAGGCGTCCCCCTACTATCGGGGCATAACTGTGCGTCTACTCTGCATGGAGCTAAACCGTGCTGATCAAGGCGTCCGCCGCGTCAGCGCGTACAGGTTCGCCGAACCTTCTCGCTAACTCCTCAACAGACTTCTGGCCCGTTTTCGCGGGCGGACGCTACGTATCAAAAGCAAGACCGGTCAGCGGTGTTGCGCATAGAAAGGTAGCCAGTGAAGTTCGGTAAGCAGCCCGCCCCCGTTGCGGACATCAACGAGGACGACCTCGAGGTCCACAAGCCCAAGACCGAGGCCGCCGGGGTGAAGGCCGTCATGGTGGCGCTGGAACGCGCGGTGGCGCAGGCGGGTGTGACGCGCACGGCCCAGTCGTTGCTGCGGCTGAACCAGCGCGGCGGTTTTGACTGCCCGGGCTGTGCCTGGCCGGAGTCGGACAAGAAGCGCAAGGCGGCCGAGTTCTGCGAGAACGGCGCGAAGGCCGTGGCGGAGGAGAACACCCTGCGGACCGTGGGGGCGGAGTTCTGGGCCAAGCACTCGATCGCCGAACTCTCCACCAAGACGGAGTACTGGCTCGGGAACCAGGGCCGGCTGAGCGAACCGGTGGTGATCCGGCCCGGTGAGACGCACTATTCGCCGGTTTCCTGGGCCGAGGCGTTTGAGCTGGTCGGTGAACACGTGCGGGCCACAACGGCTGACCGGTGCGTGTTCTACACCTCGGGCCGGACCGCGAACGAGACCGCTTTTATGTACCAGCTGTTCGCCCGGGCGCTGGGCACCAACAACCTGCCGGACTGCTCCAACATGTGCCACGAGTCCTCCGGCTCGGCACTGAACCCGACCATCGGCATCGGCAAGGGCACCGTGTCCCTGGAGGACATCCACGATTCCGAGCTGATCTTCGTGGTGGGCCAGAACCCCGGCACCAACCACCCCCGCATGCTGTCCGCGCTGAAGGAATGCAAGGACAAGGGCGGCAAGGTGGTGGCGGTCAACCCGCTGCCCGAGGCCGGGCTGTTCAACTTCAAGGACCCGCAGACCGTCTCCGGTGTGGTCGGGGGCGGCACGCCGCTGGCCGATGAGTACCTGCAGATCAAGGTCGGCGGGGACCTGGCCCTGTTCCAGGCGCTGGGGCACCTGCTGCTGGCGGAGGAGGAGCGGAACCCGGGTTCTGTCGTGGACCATTCCTTCATCGCTGCCCAGACCGACGGGTTCGATGCCTACCGCGACGCCCGCAAGGAGCTGGACTGGGCTGAGACCGAGCAGGCCAGCGGGCTGTCCCGGGAACAGATCGAGACAGTGGCCGGGATGCTCATCAAGTCCAAGGCCACCATCTTCTGCTGGGCTCTGGGCGTGACGCAGCAGCCGCACTCGGTGGACACCATCAAGGAAATGGTCAACGTCCTGCTGCTGCAGGGCAACTTCGGCAAGCCCGGCGCCGGCGCCTGCCCGGTGCGCGGGCACTCCAACGTCCAGGGTGACCGGACCATGGGCATCTGGGAAAAACCCAAGGAATGGCTCCTGGAAGCGCTGGATACCGAGTTCGGCATCGCCTCCCCGCGGCACCATGGTTACGACGCCGTCGAGGCCATGGAGGCGTTCGAACGCGACGAGGTGGACGTGTTCGTCTCGATGGGCGGCAACTTCTCGCTGGCCTGCTCCGACACGGAAATGCTGGAGGCAGGGATGCAGCGGATCGGGCTGACCGTGCACATCTCCACCAAGCCCAACCGCTCCCACATCGTCCACGGCCGTACCTCGCTGATCCTGCCCACGCTGGGCCGGACGGACAAGGATGACAAGCACCCCAAGGGCGCGCAGTTCCTGTCCGTGGAGGACTCCATGTCCGTGGTCCACTCCACCCAGGGCCGGCTGACGCCGGTCTCGGAGCACCTGCTCGCCGAGCCGGTGATCGTGGCCCGGATGGCCGAGGCGACCTTCGGCCCTGACCACCCGGTGGACTGGAAGGCCATGGCTGAGGACTACGACGTGATCCGCGACCACATCGAACGGGTCCTGCCCGGGTTCGAGGACTTCAACGCCCGGGTCCGGACCAAAAACGGGTTTGTGCTGCCCAACCCGCCCCGGGACACCCGCTCGTTCGCCACGGACATTGGCCGCGGCCGGTTCACCGTCAGCCCGCTGGAATACCTCACCCCGCCGGCCGGGCACCTGGTGCTGCAGACCATCCGCAGCCACGACCAGTACAACACCACCTACTACGGCCTGGACGACCGCTACCGCGGCATCTCCGGCGGCCGCCGCGTGATCCTCATCCACCCCGAAGACCTCGCCGAACAGGGCTACAACGACCGCGACCTCGTGGACGTCGTCAGCACCTTCGGCGGCGTTGACCGCCGCGCCGAGAAGTTCCGGCTCGTGGCCTACCCCACCGCGAAGGGCTGCTCCGCCGCGTACTTCCCCGAAGCCAACGCCCTGGTCCACAAGGAAAACGTCGCCCGCGAATCCAACACCCCCGGCTTCAAAGCCATGTTCGTCCGCTTCGAACCCCACACCGACGTGTCCGCAGAGGCCGAGGAACCGGCGCTGGCGGGTAGTTACGTCTGACTCTTCCGAGGACAGGTAGCCGGGGGCACTGGCCGCGTCCGTTGTGTAACTGTCTCTGCGAGGGTGGCCCCGCTAGTTGCGGGGCACGGGTAGGTGCGCAAGGATCGCAAATCCGTTGCTGCGACAGTAGCTTTCCGTCCCCTAAATGGTGCTGCATGGCGCTAGTGCGGTCCTGGACGATCTCCGGGGACACCGGAGGTATTTTTGGCCGCGGAAGTCTGGGGGTTGTATGCGGATTTGATGAAGTGTGCTCTTTCAGCTGGGGTTGTCGCTGCTCCAGCGATGGTCCACGCCAGTGCAGTGGCTGCCTCAAACATCACCCGGTATGCCTCAGGCGAATCGGTAAATGCTGCGAACCCGTGTGAGTGGATGGGTACGTTCGCACCGGGAATGCTCAGCCAGGGATGCAAGGTGGGAATTACTTGGGAGACATTGCCCATATCAGTTGAGCCCCCGCTCATGCCGGCCGAGCTGGTTGTGTCTTTACCGAACGTGTGCATGGCCTCCGTCCAGTGCGCTGCCAGGGCGTTGTCTTGGAGTAGCGGCTCGTATGCCGGTTCTGTCGGCTCAACAGTCAGCGTTGTTCCAGTTGCCAGGGCGGCGCCCTCGAAGCAGGCGAGAACGCGCTCAAGCAGGGCTTCATATTCCCCGAGGGTGAACGCCCGGCACTCAAACTCAACTACCGCCCGTTCCGGGATGATGTTCGTGGCGTGTCCGGCCTCAGCTATGTACAGAGCTATCCGGTGGTCCCCGGGTATTTGCTGGCGCAGTAACCCCACGGCGACTTGGCTCAGCACAGCTGCATCTGCCGCGTTCACGCCTAGATGGGGGGCTGCTGCCGCATGGGCGGCCTTTCCAATGAACGTTGCCCTGTACTTGCCCATAGCTTGGGCGCTGGTACCGGCCGGGTTGTAGGTCACTCCGTCCTGGACAGGGTGGACCATCAGGGCAAGGCAGATACCGTCAAACGCTCCCCGTTCCAGCAGAAGCGCCTTGCCGCCGCCGCTCTCCTCAGCAGGGGTTCCAATGGCTTTTAGCGTGATGCCCAGCTCATCTACATGCGGTCGCAAGGCAAGGGCGGCCGCGACCGAGGCCCCAGCAATCAGGTTGTGCCCACATGCATGTCCAATGTTTGGAAGCGCGTCGTATTCCACGCACAGTGCCACCTTCAACTCGCCGCTCCCGGCGGTGGCTATAAACGCTGTAGGAAGGCCACCAGTGCCTCGCTCAACCTCGAAACCGCCTTCAGCCAGGAGTGCCGCTGCAATCTCCGAGGAACGGACCTCCTCGAAGGCCACCTCGGGGTTGGAATGGATTTCGTGGGCCATTGCCTGGACAGGTGGCCTCCACTCCTTAACTCCCTCTGCAAGGGCGGTGCGCAGACTTGTCATAACGGTGCTTTGCCTCCTGTTTTCCATGCGTATCGTCTGCTTAGCAGGACATTGAAGAGTTGCGCTTGACCGCCCTTGAACGGTCCTTACCATCCGATCACTCAGTAGATAGCTGAAGTGGCGACCACCGTAATACCCGCGCCTATGCCCATAAGTGCAATGTGGCCGTTCACGCGTTAGTGATGCAGGAGCTACTTACACATAGCTAACCGCTGCTCCTTCGTTCAACTATCCCAAGGGTAAACCGGGACCGCTAAGACGATTATCGGTTGCCGCCGCACAACAAAGGTCATTTCCGATCTGGCAGGAAGAAGCTTTGACGCTAATCAAGCCACCCCTCCGTTGCAGGGGTAAGGGAAAATTCGGGTATGTGGTGACCCGGACCAACGAGCGGCTCAATTCGGAGCCGAGAAAGTTTTAAGAATGAGATCCGCCATCCCTCGGCCGTCCGGACGTACTCCTCTTCATAGTGACCGTAGCCTCTGATCCCCCACATACCCGGCACATGAAAGCCCTGCTCTTCGCGCGAGTCGGGCTCCCAGGTCAGCTGGTCGAACATGCTCCAAATCCCGCGAATCGAGTTATTGGATCGGGGCTCAAGTTGGGGCATGAATCCTTGGTGTATGGATACCACACCTGACATGTAGGCGCCCACTGCCTCAACGAACGTGTCAGGGCCGGCTGGAGAGAAACTGAAGCCCAAGATTTCAGCTCGGTCGGAGAAAAGCGCCCGGAGGTCTGACCAACGTTTAAGGTCGATGTAGCGAAAATACCGGGCTTTTAATCTGCGCACGTCCTCGTAGTCGTCAAAGAGTATTTCGGGCCATCTCGTTGGTGCCATGAGGGGACTCTACCGGCGAATGGAGAACGAAAATCGACTGTTTCGGCGATCAGTACAGACAAAAGCAGAAGTCTTGACGAACCGTACGGTGACGCGTGTTTATGACCTCCTTAGGATCATGGGACAGCCTGATTTTCCCAAGCAGCATTCAGTGTTCAGGCAGTCACAGTCAGAGCCACGCTGAAAGAAGGGGCAAGCATGCAGCTCCAGATGAACCGTTCACACCGCTTGATCATCAATGCAAGAACTGGGGATCACGCCCCTTCCAGCGGTTGGTGGCGGCCTGAGAATGCCCCCTTGCCAGTCCGTTACCTGCAGCAGGGAGAAATCATGCCGGCGCTCCGGGGCTCACAGACGGTATGGACGTTCCTTCGCGAGCTAGCTCCCTCCTTAAAAGCCGGCTCCCGGAACACATACTCCTAATCAACGCTCGCACCTCCCCTTTGGATTACCCGATTTAGAGAAAAGAAAAGATCATGAAAAGCAGGACCCTTGTACAAAGCAAGAACACCTCCCGGCGCCTCGGATCAACCGAAGAAGGCCTCGGTACTTCCTCTTCGGTTGGCGGTGTGCAGCAGTCCGGGTGGGTAAGCTACGCCGGGAAGCAAGAGCACTCCGATCGGCGGCTGATTGACACGACACGCCGGGCTGCTGCACACGGCAGCCAGAGCCGCTAGCAGAATCTCCTCGGTTTTTCCGAGGCCGGGCTTTGTGCTGGCGCTCCCGCATCGGGTAAAAGAACCATGGGAGCCGGCCATTTAGTTCTGTCACTATCGTCATCCACGGCGCTGACCATGATGTTGCGCCGCGCTCGTGCCGTCTCCACAGGACCACCGGTCCCTGGCGAGTCCCATCAGCGGTGCTGGGCTTAGTTAGGTACGACCCACTGCTGGGGCTCAGCTAGGCGCGACCGCTGCTGGACGGGGCCACCCTTTCCCCTGCCTGCAGGCAGCCTTTCATGGCCGTCGTGTCCGGATGAGGAGAATAATCCAAAGGATTGCACCGACCAGCGTCTCGACAATGAGGACATAGGGGTCCAGGGAAGCGCGAGCTGGGTACCGGAAGTATTACCGGTGCGAATGACCCCAGGGCACCGCCTTAGCGGCCCACTGTAATGGTTCAGTGCTGGAAGAAGATAGTCAAAATCACCACCGCGGGGGCGTCTCTTTGTGCGTCCAGCTGCCAAGTAAGGCAGCAGAAAGACCGCGACAATGACAAGTCAAAGGAACGATTCCACAAGCCTGCGGATTCGGCGGTATTTCGAGCCTTATCTGCTGTGGCAAGCGGTACAGCTGAAGCTACAGCAGATGAGCTAGATAAAAGCCCCATGGGACGGCCGTGGGGAGTCCAGCCAGGAGTGTTTTGGCGCCCAGGAGCCAATAGGAATGAGGAGCCAGCAACCGGCAACCCGGGCCCGATCATCACGCGGGTCACGAGCATGCCGGCTGCCTGCAGTTGGTGTTTGAGACGGAACTCGAAACGGTGAAAGTGTTCGAATGTGATTTTTCACGGGAACACTGCACCATTTGACGGGAACGCTGCCCCTCAGCCAACTGCTGTTGGATCCCTCCGTACTAGACCCAAAGCTCGTAGCCAAGATCTTTATGGAAGTACTCCCTGCGGTCAGTGGCGTCTGCCGCTAACCACAGGCCTGAGCCGTCCGGCATTTCTTCTTCCACTATGCCCCGGCGAACAACGCGGGTGTTGTCACGGATTTCTACGATATCCCCTACATGGCTCTGCCAATCTACGGTCCGGCGGAGGTGTGTGTCGGTGTTCCACTGCTCGAACATCAGCGTTCCAGGAGCAGGGCGTCGCCCTGGCCCCCGCCTCCACACAGTGCAACCGCGGCCCGGCCGGTCTCCCGGCGGATGAGTTCGTGCACTGCCGTGACAACCAATCTGGCACCTGAAGCACCGATTGGGTGTCCAATGGCAACGGCGCCACCGTGTATGTTGATCCGGTCATCGGGCAGACCAAGCAGTTCACCAGAATGCGACGCAACTGAAGCGAAGGCCTCGTTGATCTCTACCACGTCGAGTTCCTCGGCTGTCCAGCCCTCGCGCTCCAGGGCCGTTCGGATGGCTTTAGCGGGCTTATCTGGAAGGGACGTGTCAGGACCGGCGATTTGGCCGTGGGCCCGCAGCGTTGCGACGATGTCCCACCCATGCCTCTGAGCAGTTTCCAGGGTGGTGAGCACGACTGCCGCGGCGCCATCGGTCAATGGGGAAGCGTTGCCCGCTGTCACCGTCCCATCCGGGGAGAAGGCGGGGCGGAGCCGGGCCAGGGACTTTTGTGAAGCGTCGGGACGGATGCCTTCGTCCAGGGTTACTTCGAGGACGCCCTTTCGGGTGGGAACCTTAACCGGGATGATTTCCTGGGCCCACACTCCTGATTCCTGTGCCGCCGCTGCCCGTAAGTGAGAGGTAACGGCGGCGGCGTCTTGTGTTACCCGTGAGATCCCCAGTGCCGAGTTGGCACGGTCAGTAGCTAGGCCCATGGCCTCGTGGTCGAACGCGTCGGTTAAGCCGTCGTGGGCGGCTGCATCAACCAGCGTGAGCGTCCCGTAGGCATTCCCCGTCCGGGTTCCTGCGACGAGGCGGGGGGCTTGGCTCATGGACTCCTGGCCGCCGGCGACGACTACGGTTGCGTCGCCGAGGCGCAGCATTCGGGCGGCCTCGATGATGGCTGACAGTCCCGAGAGGCACACTTTGTTCACTGTGACCGCCGGTGCACTCAGGGGTATTCCCGCAGCGACTGCGCTCTGCCGGGCAGGGTTTTGACCGGCCCCTGACTGGAGAACTTGTCCCATGATGACGGCGTCGACGATGTCTGCCGGGATGCCGGCGCGTGCAAGGGCACCAGCGATAGCTGCTCCGCCGAGTTCAACTGCTGTAAGTGGTGCCAGTTGGCCCAGCAGGCGTCCCTGGGCGGTGCGGGCTGCGCCCACAATAACGACGTCCCTTGGGTCGGTCGATCGGAAGACGGTCTCTGTTTTCAATGCAAATGCTCCGGGTTTCGATGGTGGAGACGGCCGGAAGTAACTTCGGGTGGCCGTTCTTCGTTCTGATTGCTTGTGCAGGTCATGTTGTGAGGAGGCGGGTAAGGCCGCCGGGCGGGAAATTGGCACCGAGGCTCATGCAGCGGTCGATGTCCTCCCAGGCGGCGATGACTCCCTCGTCCAGCATCAATTGGGCTTCTTGGGCCAGGGCATCGCGGACTCGACGCCGCACCCGGTCCGGGTCCACTTCGTGCGGCTCCGGGGGCAGTATCAGGGCCGCCGGCGGTACCTTGCCGTTTTCATCGAAGAAGCCCGGCAGTCCGGCCTCGACTACCGCAGTGAGAGAAGCTGACCGGCCGAAACGATCGGGGTAAGCCCGATGCAACGTGTCGCAGATGTGCCGTTGTACCGCGGGACCGATGTACCCGATCAGGTGCAGGGGCGTCATGGGCAAACCCCATGTTTCGAGGGAACGGTCAACGGTGGTGGGGTCCCCGCCTTTATCGATTTCGGCGAGAATTTCGCTGAACAGGCGCGTGAGGAGCCGGTTGACGACAAAACCAGGCGTGTCAGCGACCGGCACGGCTGTTTTGCCCAGCCGTTCGGCGAGATCCCCCGCGGTCAACAGGGCTGCATCGGATGAAGACGGAGTCCGGACCAGTTCAACGAGCGGGAGGACAGCGACCGGATTGAAGAAATGGAACCCGAGCACCCTTTCGGGGTGCCTGAGGCCACGGGCCATCCCGGTGACCGAAAGCGAGGATGTGTTGGTGAGCAAAAGCGCATCGGGCGCAATGGAGTCCTCCAACTGCCGGAAAACTGTGCGTTTCGTCTTCTGGTCCTCAAAGACCGCCTCAATGGCCGCGTCACACCCCCTGAACCCAGAGGGATCCGTTGTGCCGCGGATCAGCCCGGCGATTTCTGCTGCCTCTCCCGGTTGGAGCCTGCCTCGAGACTCCTGCCGCTCGAGGTGCCCGCGGATCCGGTGAAGGGCGGCGGACACCCTGTCGGCAGAAAGATCGCTGATGAGGACGGGAACGCGGAGCTTGTCCGCGACCAACAGGACGAGCTGGGTTGCCATGAGACCTGCGCCAACGACGCCGAAGGTTTCAATGGTTTTCAGCCGCCCAGGGTTGTCGGCTGGGACGGCCACGGCGTCGGCCGTTCGTGAAAGTGTGTGGGACATCTGATCCTGCTTCCGTTCCTACCCTCGGAGGTAGACCGTTGTCGTGTGTGTGTAAAAGTCTTTTGCCGCGCCGCCTTGTTCCTTTGGCCCGAGGCTGCTTTTCTTTGATCCGCCGAACGGTACATGGGGATCTGAACCGGCAGATTCCGAATTGAGGTGAAGGATGCCCACATTGAGGGCTTCGACTGCTTCCAGCGCTGTCGCCAGATCACGGGTAAACACCGCCGCGGACAAGCCGAACTCGGACTCTTCTGCCAGACCGAATGCCTCCTCCGTGGTCGCGGCCCGGCGGACCGCCAGGACGGGGCCGAAAAGCTCTTCCCGCCAGGCGAGGTTGGCAGATCCGGCTTGGCCCGCAGGGAGTTCGAGCACAGTGGGGGCGATGAAGGCGCCGGGAGTGCCGGCAAAAGGATTCTTCGCAGACGTGCCGGCGACGGCAACGGCACCGGCCCCTACGGCTGTGTCGATTGCGCTCGTGATCGACCTGCGCGCCGCTTCGTTGATCACAGGCCCCATCTGTACTTCCGGGTCAACGGGGTCCCCGGTTTGCCAGGTGCCGAGCCGGAGCGTGAGGCGCTCCAGGAATTCGTCGGCGATGGAGTCCGCGAGAATGAGCCGTGAGGTTGCGGTACATTTCTGGCCAGTGGAGCGGAACGCCCCGAAAAGCACCTGCTCCGAGGCTAGATCCAGATCAGCATCGGCCAGGACCAGCGCCGCGTTCTTGCCTCCCATTTCTCCTTGCATGGGAATCCCCCGGACGGCAGCCTGGGCTGCCAGTGCACGTCCGACCCCTGAGGAGCCGGTGAAGGACATGGCGTCCACGCCTGGGCTCTGAACAAGGGCTGTCCCGAGAGGGCCGGGGCCAACGATCAGGTTAAGTACCCCGGCGGGCAGCCCGGCGCTGATGAGAGCGTCGGCAAAGCGCATGGCGAGAAGCGGGACGGTGGAAGCGGGTTTCCACACCACGGTGTTACCGTGCACCAGGGCAGGAGCGATCTTCCATGCCGGGATGGCGATCGGAAAATTAAACGGGGTGATGATGGCGACGACGCCCAGCGGCTTACGCGTTACGAGGATACGTTCCCCGGGCCGGGGCGAAGCAAAGTGTTCCCCGGCCGCGCGGTCACCCTCTGCGGCGAAGTAGCGCAGGATGTGAGCTGCACGGAGCACCTCTGCCTTTCCCTCGGTCAGGGTCTTGCCTTCTTCGCGGGAAAGTTCGAGGCCAAGTACGTCGGCTTGGGACTCCAGGGCTGCGGCCGCTCGAGAGAGGACGGCGCCGCGTTCGTGAATCGGGGTGCGGCTCCAGGCCCGCTGTGAGCCGCGCGCCGCCAGGATGGCTTTGTCGAGATCCTCAAGGACGGCAACGCCGCCTTCGGCAACTATCTCCTCGGGGCGGCTGGGATTGACAGAGGTAAGGTGGCTGCCGTTGCCTGGTACCCAGTCTCCGTTGATGAGGAGCCCGAGCTGCACCGTCCCCGTTGCACCGGGGGCGGTGCCTGACGTGTCGGGTGCAGCAACGGCGGCACTCACCGAAAGGCTCCTATACCTGTTAGCTTCTGGCCGAGGATGAGGGTGTGGACCTCGTCAGTGCCTTCGTACGTACGAACGGATTCAAGGTTGTTTGCGTGGCGAAGGGGCGAGTGTTCGAGGGTTATCCCGTTTCCGCCCAGGATTGTGCGTGCTTCACGGCAGATTTCGATAGCTTCCCGGCAGTTATTGAGCTTGCCCACGCTGATCTGATGGTTCTGCAGCTTGCCGGCGTCTTTCAGCCGTCCCAGGTGCAGGGCCAGAAGGAAGCCCTTGTTGATCTCCAGCGCCATGTTCACGAGCTTCTGCTGGGTCAACTGGTAACCGGCCAGGGGCCGTTCGAACTGGAGCCGATTCTTGGAATAGTCCAAGGCATCTTCGAAGGCGTCGCGCGCGGCGCCCATGGTGCCCCAGGCAATGCCGTAACGGGCTTCGTTGAGGCAGCTAAAAGGGCCGCGCAGGCCAGTGACATTCGGCAGGACTGCCTCGGCAGGCAGGCGTACGTCATCGAGGGTGATTTCACATTGGACAGAAGCGCGCATTGATAGCTTCGGCTGAATTGGGGTGGCGGTAAAGCCCCGCGTCTGGGTTGGTACGACGAATCCGCGCACGCCGGTGTCCGTCTGGGCCCATATAACGGCCACCTGGGCCACGTTGGCGAGTCCGATCCACCGCTTGGAGCCGGTCAATATCCAGTCCTCGCCGTCGCGGCGGGCAAAAGTGGCCATGGCAGAGGGGTCGGAACCGGCAGTGGGTTCCGTAAGGCCAAAGCATCCGATGGCGGTGCCGGCAGCCATCTGGGGAAGCCATTCCTCTTTCTGTTCCTCAGAACCGTGCTTTGAAATTGCCGACATGGCCAGAGAACCCTGGACGGAAACGAACGTGCGTATGCCTGAATCACCGGCTTCGAGTTCGGCAGCGGCCAACCCGTAGTCCACTGCGCTTCCCCCGGCGCAGCCGTAGCCTGTCAAATGCATTCCGAGCAGGCCAAGTTTGGCCAGATCAGGGACGATTTCCAGCGGGAACCGGGCCTCTTCATACCAGGTTGCGATGTTCGGTTTGATTTCCTCCCGAACGTAATTCCGGACCCGGTCACGCAGGGCGATTTCCTCGTCCGTGAGGAGGGTATCGAAGGAGATCAGGTCCGAGGGATCGAGCGCGGCAGCGGCCTCGACGTCGGCGGAACTAGGGGCGAGAGTCATGATGGGGTCCCTCCTGGGCATAAACGACTTCTGAATGGGCGGCACTTTGGGGGGTAGAGATGAGCGTCTTGGTCTTTGCCTGCCGCAGCCAGTCCAGCACGTCTGCGGTGTGCTCGCCGAGGGCGGGTGGAGCTTGGGTCCGGGGCGGCAGTGCCGGCGTCCAGGTGATCGGGTGCCGGATCTGGCGGCCGGTAACGTTCCCGTGGGCGTCATGGACGTCAATGGTCGGCTTCAGACCCAGTAATTCGGCGTAGGCGATGCCTTCACCTATGCCGGCCACGGGGCCGGCCGGTACTCCCACGGAAACCAGCCGGTCCTGCCATTCCTTCGCTCCAGCGCCTGCTAGCCCGGCTTCCAGCAGTTGGACAAGTTCCCGCCGATGGCTGACCCGGGCAGAGTTGGTGACAAACCGGGGATCAGCGGCAAGCGCCGGCTTGCCGATGGCGCTGGCGAGCTTGGCGAACTGCGAGTCGTTACCAACGGCAACGGCCAGTGGGTCATCACCTGTGGCAAGAAGTTGATAAGGAACGATGGAAGGGTGGTCATTGCCCAGCCGGGTCGGAGTAACACCGGCGCCGAGGTATGCCTGACCCTGGTTGGCAAGGGCGCCCTGAAGGCTCGATAGAAGATTGACCTCGATCCGCCTGCCCCGACCCGTGGAATTACGTTCGGAAAGGGCGGCGAGGATGCCGATCGTGGCATCTTTCGCTGTCAGTACGTCAACCAGGGCGACGCCCACTTTATAGGCGTCGCCCTCCGGGTCACCGGTAATACTCATCAGTCCGCCGACAGCCTGAACTATGAAGTCGTATCCGGGCAGATCACGGCCGCCTTCGGAGCCGAAACCCGAAATTGATGCGTACACCAGGCCTGGGTTCTCCTCGGCCAGTGACTCATATCCGAGGCCCAGCTTGGCGAGCCCTCCGGGTTTGAAGTTCTCCACCAGGACGTCGGCGCGGCGGGCCAGTTCCCGGGCAAGCTCCAGGTCTTCCGGGTCGGTCAGGTCAAGGGTGACGGATTCCTTGTTCCGGTTGACGCTTTCGAAGTAGGTCGCACCTGTCTTTGAGGAAGGCGGCGCCCACTGCCGGGTGTCATCTCCGGTTCCGGGGCGCTCGACCTTGATGACCCGGGCACCGAGATCGGCCAGAGTCATGGTCGCGAGCGGACCGGCGAGCACGCGGGAGAAATCGGCGACGACGATCCCCTCCAGTGGTGCGCCGGAGTCCGCTCCCGCCCTCATAGCTGACCCCGCCGGGTCCGCCTTCCCCGGAAAATCATGACAATACCGACCGGATGGATGCCTCCAGCACTGCAAGGCCCTCGTCGAGGACGTCCGCTTCGATCCCGAGCGGAGGCAGCAGCCGGATGATGTTTCCGTTGGTCCCGCAGGTAAGAGTCAGGACACCATGAGCGTTGGCTGCCTTCGCGGCCGTGGTGGCGAGGTCTTTACGGGGCCCGGAGGCATCGCGGAATTCGATCGCCATCATTGCACCCCTGCCGCGAACGTCTGTGACGCCGTCAAGTTCAACGAGCGGCTCCAGGCGGCGCCTGACTGCGGCTTCGATGGCAGTGGCGTTCTCCAGAAGCTTGCCGTCTTCGAGGAGTTCGAAGACAGCCAGAGCGGCCTCGCAGGCTACAGGGTTCCCAGCGTATGTCCCGCCGAGACCGCCGGTGTGGACAGCGTTCATCAGTTCGGCGCGGCCGGTTGCGGCCGAAAGCGGCAATCCGCCGCCAAGAGCTTTCGCGGTCAGTGTGATGTCGCCGGCGATACCTTCGTGCTCGGAAGCGAACAGCGTTCCGGTGCGGCCCATTCCGGCCTGGATCTCATCGATAACCAGGACGATGCCGTGGCGGGTCGCGATTTCACGGATGCCTTCGAGGTACCCGGGGGCCTGGACAATGAAGCCGCCTTCGCCCTGAATCGGTTCGATAACCATAGCGGCGAACGTTTCCGCGCCGTGTTCTGCCAGAAGTGCCTCGATCTGTTCCAGGGCCTTCCCGGGTCCATCAGGAGAGGTGTGTGCGGGCGCCGTCGGTCCGCGGAAAACTGAGCCCGGCAGAGGTCCGAAGTTGAGCCGGTACGGGTTCTCCTTTGCCGTCATCGCCATGGTGAGCTGGGTGCGGCCGTGGTATGCCTCGTCGAAGACGAGAACATTGGGCCTGCGCGTAGCCGACCGGGCGACCTTAATAGCGTTTTCTACAGCCTCCGCGCCGGTGGTGAACAGCGCGGTCCGCTTCTCGAAGTCACCGGGGGTGTGCTCGTTGAGCCATCGGCAGACTTCAACGAAGGACTTATATTCGGTCACCATGAAGCAGGTGTGGGTGAAGCGCTCAAGCTGGGCGGCGGCCCGCTTGGCCACCTTCGGGTTGGCAGCACCAACGCTGGTCACGGCGATGCCTGAGGCGAAATCAATCAGATGGTTTCCGTCAACGTCTACGAGCAGCGCGTCCTGCGCGTGGTCGATGAACACGGGCAGAGTGATACCAAAAGCGTCGGTGACGTGCTGGCGGCGCTCGGCCTCCAGCTCGCGGGAACGCGGGCCCGGAAGCTCGGTGAGCAGGCGGCGTGCTATGGCCTTAACGGCGGCCGGATCTTTGGCCTGATTTGCGGCGAGTTCTGATGTGACAGTCATAGGTCCTCCTCGTGTGGTGAAATCCACCATAGGGACAGTCCGATCACGTGTCGTTAGACGATTCGTCCAACCATAAATAAGGATCAGTCACAACGTACAAAAATGGGGTCGCCTATGATTTACACATGATCACCCTCGCAAGGCTTGTTGAGGCTGCAAAACGGGACTTGACGCCCTACTGGCCCATTCCGCTCCCCCGCGTTGAACTGACGGGCGTGCACGTCTCCGAACTCGAGGATCCCACAATGTTCCTCTACGGCGGCGAGCTTCTCCTCACTGTCGGACTGCAGCTCACCGGCCTGGATGGAGACGCGCGCCAAGAGGCGGCTAAAAACTATGTGCAACGTCTCGTGGAAGGCGGCGTAGCTGCGCTGGGTCTCGGCTTGGGCTCAGGACATGCCATGGTGCCGGACGAACTGCGGGCGGCATGCGTAACTGCCGAGCTTCCTCTTCTGACTGTTCCCCGCGAGTCCCCGTTCCTGGCCGTGTCGCGCGCATACTGGGAGCTTGTCAGGCAGGGCGGCGAAGCCGAACTCACCGCTCTGTTAGGGCTTCAGGTGGCACTGACGCGGGCCGCCGCGCAGGATGACGCGGAACCGGAGATTGTCCGGGAATTGTCCCGCGCTCTGGGAACCTGGGTTGCATACCTGCCTGAAGGCGACGGGCTCCCATCCTCGGCTGCCAACGGTGCTGAACTGCCGCCGGGACTGCTGACCGAACTCACGCGGGAATCTGCCATTTTGCGGGACGCACGCCGGGGTGCCACCGGCAATGTCCAACTGGCATCCGGTGTTGCTTCCCTCTACCCGGTATCTGACGGTCCGTCCGCCTCGGGCTACCTGGCGTTAGGCAGAAGCGGGCAACTGGCTGCTGCCGAGCGGCACTTGTTCCTCACCGCATCTACGCTCCTGGCGGCCAGGGCAGCCGGACAGCGGAACGCCGCGGCCGAGCGTCGACGTGCTGAGGGTATGCTCGCAGCGCTGGTGCTGGAAGGACACGACGATGCAGCCCGGCTCCTTGCAAAGCAGATGGACTCCGCCCCGCTACCGGAAACAGCCTTCGTCGCCGTCCTGCCCGATAGCGAACAGCTGGCGGCGCAGCACGCCCTGTCCGGGCTGGTACTTGAGCGTTCCGGGGTCGTATTTGTGCTTCAGGCAGCGTCGAGCCCTTATCCGACGCTGCCGAAAGGGGTCCGCGGTGCATGGGGTGGACCGATGCCTCTGCGGCGCCTTCACGAAATCGGCTCGCAGGTGGCCGAGGTCGCCGCCTCAGCGCCCGCCGGTCAGCTAATACGCGTTGGTCACGGTCTCGACCTGCCGGCAGATGAATGGGTGGAGGAACTAGCCTCCCATCCCGGGCAGCTACTTGAAACGGTTCGCTCCTACCTGGCGCACCGCGGGCAATGGGAGGCGGCCGGCCGTGAACTGGGAGTGCACCGGAACTCGGTCCGCTACCGAATTGCCCAGGCTAAGGAACTGCTGGGGGTTGACCTGGATGACCCCGATGTAGCCGCCCAGCTCTGGCTCGCCCTTAGAGGCCGCTCCCAGACGCCCCGGAACGACTAGGCCGCATCGCCAGCCCCGCTGGCCGGAAACCCGCCTGCCACCGGCCGAAACGATCCCCTGTTGAAGCTGCTTAACCCGCGAGCCGCATGTGCCTCGCTTGAACGCGGTTACACTCTGCGACCCGCCCCCCTTTGACGCTTCGTACAAAGGAAAGCGCATATATCGACTTTCTGCACCGTGACGCGACCCTCTCGGCTGCCTAATCTCAATGGACAGTGCACAGCCTTACTGCACCACTGAGAGGACAATCGTGACGATCGAAGATACGAAGTCAACCGCGACGCCGGCCACCGGCACCAGGACCATACGCGGGGCTGTACTTGAGGCCATAGGGGCAGAGCGGCCCTACGCGGACACCCGTCCCATCCATGTGCAGAACATCGAAATCGAAGGTCCCGGCAAGGGCGAGATCCTGGTCCGTATCGAGGCAGCCGGCATATGCCACTCCGACCTTTCCGTCGTCAACGGAAACCGGCCACGACCAGTTCCGATGCTGCTCGGCCACGAGGCGGCCGGCATCGTTGAGGAAATGGGCGAGGGCGTCAATGACATCTCCTTGGGCCAGCGAGTCGTTATGACCTTCCTCCCCCGGTGCGGTGAATGCTCCGGATGCAATTCCAATGGTAAAACGCCGTGCGAGCAGGGCAGCGCTTCCAATACTGAAGGAACGCTGCTGGGCGGAAACCGCAGACTCTCCCGCGAGGGTGAGCCCATTCAGCACCACCTTGGAGTCTCGGCATTCGCATCACACGCCGTGGTCTCCCGCCGTTCCGTTGTGCCGGTCGGGTCCGACGTCCCGGGGCACATCGCCGCTTTGCTCGGATGTGCCCTTCTCACTGGCGGAGGAGCCATCCTCAATGTCGCCAAGCCGGCGCCTTCCGCCCGGGTAGCCATCGTCGGTCTCGGCGGAGTCGGCATGGCGGCACTCATTACAGCCATCGCTACCGGAGTTAACCACGTCGTCGGCATTGATACCTTGCCAGCCAAGCTGAAAGCCGCCCGGAACCTTGGTGCCGCGGACGCCATGACCTCTGCTGATGCCCTGGAACGCGGCGAAAAGTTCGACGCCGTCATCGAAGCCGCCGGACACCCGCGCGCTCTGGAAGCTGCCATCGCACTGACTAAGCCCGGCGGCATCACTGTCACCGTGGGATTGCCGGCACCCGGCCAGTCGGTCTCCATCGACCCCCTGACCCTGACAGCAGAGGCCCGGTCAATCGTGGGCAGCTACCTCGGCTCGGCAGTCCCGGAACACGACATCCCGATCTACGAACAGCTCTGGCGATCCGGCCAGTTGGCCGTTGAAGGCCTCGTCTCGGACACGATCCCGCTCGAAGAAATCAACCGCGCCATGGACACACTCGACGGCGGTCACGCACTGCGCCAAATCATCACCTTTTCCTGACCACCCACATTCCAGCTCCGAAGTGAGAACATCATGACATCCACAAATGACCACATCTACAGCGCAATCATCATCGGTGCAGGCTTCGGCGGCCTGGGCCAGGGAGCCCAGTTCGTCCAGGAAGGCATAGAGGACTTCCTGATCCTCGAGCGCGGCAACGATGTGGGAGGCGTGTGGCGCGAAAACACCTATCCCGGTGCCGCTTGCGACACCCAAGCCCTGATCTACTGCTACAGCTACTTCCTGAACCTCAAGGTAACCCGGATGTTCGCCGGCCAGGAGGAACTTCAGGGCTACCTGCGTTCCATGGTTGAGGAATTCGGGCTCGGCAAGCACATCCACTTCGGCCAGAACATCACCGCGACTGAATGGGACCAGGACCGCCGCCTTTGGACCGTGCACACGGCCGACGGCTCGGAGTTCCTGACCCGTTCGGTGGTGGGTGCCTGGGGCCAGCTGACCGAACCAAACATCCCCAACTTCCCCGGCACCGAAACCTTCGAAGGCGTAACCTTCCACTCCTCCAAGTGGCGGCACGACCTGGACCTGACCGGCAAACGCGTCGCTTCCATCGGCTCCGCTGCAACTGCCGTTCAGTACGTGCCCGAGGTCGCCAAGATCGCATCGAACCTGACTGTATTCCAGCGTTCAGCCAACTACATTCTCCCCCGCGACCAGCACATCTTCACCGAGGAAGAGAGCGCCCGCTTCCAGGAAAACCCGGACACCTACCGCCAGCTGCGCCAGGAAATCCACGAATTCCGAGAAGTCGGATTCGAACGTACCCGCCGCCACACCGCAGCTTCCGAGGAAGGGGTCGAACTGGCCCGCCAGCACCTCGAAAACCAGGTCTCTGACCCTGAGCTGCGGGCCAAACTCACCCCCGACTACGACTTCGGCTGCAAGCGCATCCTGCGGAGCGATGATTTCTACCCCGCACTGACCCGCGAGAACGTAGAGCTCGTGACAGAGGCAATCACGGAATTCACTCCCCGTGGCCTCCGCACCGCTGACGGTGTCGAGCACGAATTTGATGTCATCATCTACGCCACCGGGTTCAAGAGCCACGCCTTCATGGGATCCATGCGCGTCTCAGGGCGGGACGGAATCGGCCTCGACGAGCGGTGGGGCAACGCCCCGGAAGCCTACCTGGGCATCACCGTCGACAACTTCCCCAACCTCTTCCTGGTCTACGGCCCAAACACTAACCTCAACCACAACTCGAACCTGTCAATGATGGAGGCCCAGCACCGCTACATCGCCCAGGCTGTCCAGTACATCGCGGCCGATGAATCACGGATCCTGGAAGTAGACCGGGCGGTAGTTGAGAAGTTCAACGAACACGTCCAGGAAGAACTCCAGAAGTCCGCGTTCTCCTCCGAATGCTCCTCCTGGTACAAGAACGAGGACGGCCGCGTCATCAACAACTGGTCCGGAACTGTCGAAGAATACCGGGCCCACACTCACGACCTCCAGCTTGAGGACTACCTGCAGCTGGCCGGATCCGGGCCCGCAAAGTGACAAAAACCGACCGGTTCAGCGGCAGGCGTGTAGCACCAGACGCTGCAGAGGTTTTGCAGAAATTCCGGGCCTCCGGCGGGCGCCCGTTTCACTCCTACCCCGTGAAGCAGGTGCGCGAGCTCTACGAGAACAGCTGCGGGGCCAACGGACTGAGCGGTGACCTGCTGTCGTCGGTCACGAATTTCAACGTGGAGGAATTCAGGGTCCGGGTTTATGACCCCCGCAACACCGGAGGACCCACCCCCGCCGTGCTGTTTTTCCACGGCGGGGGATGGGTCATGGGGAGCCTCTCAACTCATGACGGGTTGTGCCGTCGATTGGCCTCCCTCACCAACCTGCCCGTCATTGCAGTGGACTACCGGCTTGCCCCGGAGCACCCCTACCCGGCCGCGATAGACGACAGCCGCCGCGCGATGCGTTGGCTGTTTGATGCCGGCAACGAGCACGGCTTGGACGTAACCGAGGCTGTGCTCGTCGGTGACAGCGCGGGAGGGCAATTGGCCGCAGTCCTGACTAACGAAAACGCCACCACGACGGACCCCCTGCCCGTCGTCGGCCAGGTCCTCATGTACCCCATGGTGGACCTGACCATGTCCTCGCCGTCCTACAACCGCGTCACCGATGGGTTCCCCCTGGTTGCCGACACTATCGCCTGGTTTGCGGGCCACTATCTGCCAGAGGGTGTAGACCGCTCTGCACCGGATATCAGCCCCGCCATGGCTCAGCTCCCTGCAGGACTGCCGCCAACATACGTGATCACCGTGGACAACGACCCGCTGGTTGATGAAGGCGCGAACTACGCCGCCGCACTGGCCCGGGCAGGCACGGAAGTCCTGTACCAGCACCTTCCCGGGTACGCCCATGGGCTGTTTACCTCTGCGGGACGAATTCCCCGGGGAGAACAAACAGTGGACCAGGTCGCTGCCTTTATCAGGGACCGCACTATCTGACTGAGATGGAGTACGTCCCTTCATCTGATCAATCAAAGGACGGCGATAGCCCGCACCTAAGGGCGGGGGCTATCGCCGTCACTCACGTTCTTTAGGAATTTCATGACTACTGCCCTCGTTGATCCGACTGCTGCCCCACACCAGCGTGAAGTCGATCTCCTTGCCTCTGTCCCCACCGGTTTGTTGATCGGAGGTCAGTGGCGGGACGCGTCGGACGGCGGCACGTTCGACGTTCACGACCCCGCCACCGGAAAGGTGCTCGCTACCTTGGCCTCGGCCACGAGCGAAGACGCCATCGCCGCGCTCGACGCCGCCGACACCGTCCAGGCATCCTGGGCGCGCAGCGCGTCTCGGGTACGCGCGGAGATCCTGCGCCGTGCCTTTGAGCTCGTGACCGAGCGGGCCGAGGACTTCGCGCTGCTGATGACTCTGGAGATGGGTAAGCCGCTGGCGGAATCCCGTGGCGAGGTGACCTACGGGGCGGAGTTCCTGCGGTGGTTCTCCGAAGAAACGGTCCGGGATTACGGCCGCTACCTCACCACCCCTGAAGGCAAGAACAAGATCCTGGTCCAGCACAAGCCGGTGGGACCCTGCCTGCTGATCACACCCTGGAATTTCCCGCTCGCCATGGCCACCCGCAAGGTGGCCCCGGCCATCGCCGCAGGATGCACCATGGTCCTGAAGCCGGCCAAACTGACCCCGCTGACCTCCCAGCTTTTTGCGCAAACCATGATCGAGGCCAGCCTTCCCGCCGGTGTCCTGAACGTGGTGTCCTCCTCCAGCGCCTCGGGCATCTCCGGACCGCTTCTGAAAGACGCACGCCTGCGCAAAATATCCTTCACCGGCTCAACCCCCGTGGGTAAACGCCTCATGGCGGACTCCGCGCAGAACGTGCTGCGCACCTCGATGGAGCTCGGCGGCAACGCACCCTTCATCGTGTTCGAGGACGCGGACCTGGACAAGGCAGTCGAAGGCGCCATGGCTGCCAAGATGCGGAACATGGGCGAAGCCTGCACCGCCGCCAACCGGTTCCTCGTCCAGGAATCCGTCGCCGAGGAGTTCACCGCCAAGTTCGCCGCCGCGATGGGTGCCCTGGCCACAGGCCGGGGCACCGACCCGGCCACTCAGGTGGGGCCGCTTATTGATGCCGGAGCCCGCGATGACGTACACGCCCTGGTATCCGCCGCCGTCAACGTCGGTGCCACCGCTGTTACCGGCGGCGCGCCGGTGGACGGACCCGGGTACTTCTACCAGCCCACCGTCCTCGGCAACGTCCCCAACGACGCCGCGATCCTGGGCCAGGAAATTTTCGGGCCCGTCGCCCCTGTCACCACCTTCATCACCGAGGAAGACGCCGTCCGGCTCGCGAACGCCAGCGAGTACGGTCTGGCTTCCTATGTGTACAGCCGCGACTTCAACCGGCTGCTGCGCGTTGCCGAGCAGATCGAGTTCGGCATGGTCGGCTTTAACACCGGCATCATCTCCAACGCCGCCGCACCCTTCGGCGGCGTTAAGCAATCAGGACTCGGCCGTGAAGGCGGCTCCGAGGGCATCGCCGAGTACACCACCACCCAGTACATCGGAATTGCTGATCCCTACGCCGGCAGGTAGCTGACAGGGTCCCTCGTCAGCGGGAAAACAGTACCTTAGAGCCATTTATTACCGGCCGCAGCAGCCCCAAACCCCCTCATCCGTGAGCGATCTCCCTGATCGTCCAACTCAAAAGGAATCTTGATGAAAAGCATTGTTCATCAGCAAGCTCAGGGGAGGGAACGTGAAATGGCAGCCCGACGACCGGCAGGCGCCCACGTCCCTGCCGGCCTTCCCGCAGTGCCGGGGCCAGGAGCCGCCCGCCCGCTCCTCGCCCCGGCAAGCTCTACGCCTTGGACCTGGACTGCCTCCCCTCCCCTCGAGATGAATGCAACCAGGTTCACGCGCCCATCCAGTCTTGAGCGCCAGGCGCTTGGTACCAGCACTGGTGCCCCTCATGAAATAGCGTCGGATTCTGCCGACCGCTCTCAAGTTCTGCCTAAAGCTGCCGTTCATGTTTTTGACAGCGTCGACTCACAGGACGGCTGCGAAGAGGGTTGCCATTACTGCAACGGCCCGGAAACTGACTGACACCTGCAGATACGGCGGCAACCACCCGGTGGCCATTGCTGAGCAACGGCCCTGTTCTCACCAAAACCCGGTAACGCACATAGCCCGTGGCGAGCGGGCCTGTGGAAGCACAGTCCAAGGAGGTGCATTCAACAATCTGAAATCCCATGTTTTACATCGCAGTAACACGATGGAACCAAAACGGATGATTTTCCCGGCCAAAATGGGGCTATCACCCTACTGACCGGCCGTCTACCGTTCCGAGTTGAACAGCTCCTCAAAATCCCTCATTCGTCACTTGCGATTTCAAACATCTAAAACTAGAGTTATCGGTGACGCGGATCACGATGAGCGATTCCAGCCCCCAAGCAGATTTCTTTCCTTTCAGCGATAGGCGGCGGCGCAGCCGTCCAAAGGAGTCCCCATGTCCACCAGTGCCAAGAGTGCGGACCACTCTCCAATAGATGAAGACGCCGAGCAACTCGCCCGGCTGGGCTACACGTACGAAAAACAGTTCAAGCGGGAAATGTCGTTCTGGGGGAACGTCTCTCTCGGATTCACCTATCTCTCACCAGTTGTAGGCGTCTACACCCTCTTCGCCTCGTCCCTTGGCCTGGGCGGGCCACCCATGATCTGGTCATTCCTGATCGTCGGGTTGGGTCAGCTGTTCGTCGCTCTGGTATTCGGCGAGATTGTTTCCAACTACCCCGTAGCTGGAGGTGTCTACCCGTGGGCAAGGCGCCTGTGGGGGGCCAAGTGGGGCTGGATGACGGGCTGGGTCTACCTCATTGCCCTGCTGACCACCATCGCTGGTGTCGCATATGGTGCAGGAACATTCCTTGATGCCCTGGTCGGCATGGAGTCAACGACGACGTCCACCATCATTTGCGCCATTGCACTCATCCTGGCGGCGACGGCGATCAACCTGGGTGGGACCAAGCTGCTCAGCAAAGTTGCAATGCTCGGCCTCTTCGCCGAACTGGGTGGGGCGCTCGTTGTCGGCATCTGGCTCCTCGTTGCCGCACGCCAGCATGACCTCAGTGTCCTCTTCAACTCCTTCGGCGCCGGGGGTGACGGGAGCACATACTTCGTCGCGTTTGCGGCTGCAGCCCTCATCGGGATCTACCAGTACTACGGGTTCGAGGCCTGCGGTGACGTCGCCGAAGAAGTTCCCAACCCCGGTGTCCGAATTCCCAAAGCCATGCGCATGACGATTTACATCGGAGGCTTCGCCGCCACCTTCGTCTGCCTGTCCCTCATCCTCGCGGTACCTGACTACGCCGCCGTCATCTCCGGAGAGAACACTGACCCCGTCGGCACAGTCCTTGCCGGCGCGTTCGGCGAATTTGGCTACAAAGTCGTCCTGGCGATCGTGCTCATCTCCTTCCTTTCCTGCGTCATGAGCCTGCAGGCTGCAGCGAGCCGCCTAAGCTACTCCATGGCCCGTGACCGCATGCTCCCTGCCAGCCACCTCCTCGCCCAGTTCCAGGAAAAGCGTCACGTTCCGCCGTACTCACTGCTGTTGGCCTGCGTCGTGCCTGTCCTGATCATCCTCGGATCCGTTGTCTCTCCTGACGCTCTGGTCGTGATCGTCTCTTTCGCCGCGCTGGGAATCTACCTGGGCTTCCAGCTGGTCGTCCTCGCCGCCCTGCGTGCCCGCCTCAAAGGCTGGAAGCCGTCAGGAGCGTTCCAGCTCGGCAAGTGGGGTGTGCCGGTGAACATTGCCGCCCTGACCTGGGGCGTACTGGGCATCACCAACATGGTCTGGCCACGAACCCCCGACAGCCCCTGGTTCGTCAACTACCTCGTCCTGCTCTCCGCCGTGGTCGTCGTCGGAGTAGGCCTGATTTACCTATTCGCCAAAAAGCCCTACACCTACAGCGATGCCCCTGCAGCGGACGCCGTCCCGACCAACGGGAGCAACCGTTCGGTGGCAGAAAACGCCCAGTCCAGCAACGTTGAAAACTACCTGTGAGAGAACGATCATGACTACACCCATTGCTGAAGCCCCGTACCTGGATATTTCCGATCCCACCTTCGCGATGCAGTCCGAAGCACTTCGGAACGCCCGCGAACAAAGCTGGTACGCACGCACAAACTACGGAATCGCCGTCCTTCGCTATGAGGAAGTCACCAAGCTCCTCAAGGACCCCCGGCTGAAGCAGGGCAGCGCTCAGTGGCCCCAACACCACGGTGTCCACAGTGGCCTGTTCTATGACTGGTGGACCAAGAACCTCCTGGTCCTTGAGGGCGAAGACCACCACCGCATCCGCCGGCTCTTGAACCCTGCCTTCTCGCCCCGGTTGCTGAAGTCACTGGTTCCCAGGTTCCAGGCCCTGGCCAACGAACTTGTCGACGCGTTCATAGACAAGGGCGAATGTGAATTCGTCAGTGACTTCGCCGAGCCCTACGCCACCCGCGTGCTGACCATCATGCTGGGAATCCCGGAATCCGAATGGCCGACCATCGCCCGCCTCGCCTCGACCATCGGCCTAGCCTTGGGAGTAACCCTCAAGCAGGATCTTCACAAGGTCGAAGAAGCCCTGGCCGAGTTGTACGAGTACGCCGAGGAACTCATCAAGGACCGCCAGGCCAACCCGGGCGAAGACTTTGTCAGCCGTCTGGTGCTTGCAAGCCGGGACGGCGACAGCCTCAGCGACGCCGAACTCCGGAACGCACTTGTACTGCTGATCTTTGGCGGCATGGACACCACCCGTAACCAGCTCGGACTCGCGATGCAGTCGTTCATACGCAATCCGGATCAGTGGGAGCTTCTGGCAGAACGCCCCGAGCTTGGATCCAAGGCCGTTGAAGAAGTCATGCGGATCAACCCCACAGTTACGTGGGTGACCCGGGAGGCGGTCGAAGACTTCAGCTACGAAGGACTGGACGTCCCCAAGGGCACAACCGTCCACCTCTTCACGCAAAGCGCCGGCACCGATCCCAGAGCTTTCCCCGAACCGGAAATGAACCTCCTGGGCGAGCACGCACCGCACCACGGCTTCGGCGGCGGCGTCCACCACTGCCTCGGTCACTTTGTCGCACGATCAGACATGAGCGAAGCTCTCCCGCTCCTGGCGCGGCGGCTCCGCAACCCCCACATCAACGGCGCGGACGAATGGATGCCTGACTCCGGCAACACGGGCCCGATCCGGCTGCCAATCAGCTTCACCAAAGGCGAATAGCCGGACCCGCCCCCAACAGACCCACAAGAACAGGAATGACCATGAAAATCTTTGTTGACCGCAAGCTCTGCGAAAACCACGGCCAGTGCGCGATCGCCGCGCCCGATGTATTCCGGATGAACTCCGAAGGCATCCTTGAATACGAGGAGAACGTCAACGACTCGTTGCTCGCCGATGTTGAAGATGCCATGGACGCATGCCCTGTCCAGGCCATCTTCATTCAAGACCAGCCATGACCCGCCGAATCGTCATCGTCGGCGGCTCCATGGGTGGACTCCGGGCTGCAGAACAGCTCCGGGCCGCGGGCTGGACCGAAACCATCACGGTCATCGGCACTGAGACGCACCTGCCCTACAACCGGCCGCCCCTGTCAAAGGAGCTTTTGGAGAACCCCGGAACGACCGGCGAGGCCTTTGATTCGGTGAAGTTCCGCCACCGGTCTTCGGTCTCCGACGTCCAATGGCAGCTGGGCACAGAGGTTATCGGCGCGAACCTGGCCGAAAACACCCTCAGCCTGGACACCGGTGAGACCGTGGCTTACGACGGACTCGTCATCGCCACCGGTCTGCGGCCCCGCAGGCTGCCCTTGCCCGGCCCGCTGCGCGGACGCCATGTCCTAAGAACACTCGAAGATGCAGTTGAACTGCACCAGGAACTCCGCCCGGGCACCAAGGTAGCCGTCATCGGCGCTGGTTTCATCGGCTGCGAAACAGCAGCCACCGCAACCAAGCTCGGTTGCACCGTCACCCTCATTGAGGGCACCAGCGGACCAATGCAACGGGCACTGGGGGAAGAGCTCAGCGCCGGCATCCGGGACTACCTGGTCCAGCAAGGCGTGACCTACCACGGGCACGCCCAAGTTGCGGGCCTTCTCTCCACCCAGGCCGACACCGAAAGCGACTCCAGCTGCAACGGCATCACGCTTGCGGACGGCACCGAGATCAGGGCTGATGTCATCATCGAGTCAGTCGGCTCGATTCCCAACGTCGAGTGGCTCGAGGGCAACGACATTGACATCAGCAATGGCGTGCTCTGCGACGAACACCTGCGAGTTGTAGGAACAAAGAACGCCGTGGCGGTCGGCGATGTCGCCCGCTTCCCGGATCTGCGGAACGGCTCCGGTGCCCGACGGATCGAGCACTGGTCCATCCCGGGCGATACCGCGAAAATCGCAGCCAAGGCCCTCCTTGCAGCGCTTAACAACACCGCACTTCCAGGGCCAGCCATTCCCCTGCCCAGCTTCTGGAGCAACCAGTTTGACCTCAAGATCCAGGGAGTGGGCAGCCCCAATCTGGCCACCAGGATCGTGGAACTGGAAGGCTCCGCAAAGACCCCCCACGACGGAGTCGTCATGGGCTACTACCAGGACGAAATCCTTGTCGCAGTAGTAAGCGTGGGCCTGCCGGCCGACCGGCAGCTGCACTACAGGCAGCTCGTGGACAAACGGCATTCAGACCAGCCGCAGCAAGACACCCAGCTTCAAGCCATCTGACCCAAGGACCGAGATCACCATGACTACCCTTTCCGAACGCCCCGTCCTTGACATAGTCAGCGACCGCAATGCCTTCGCCGCCCACCAGGAAAAGAACCTCAGCGCCGCCGTCATCGAGGACATGCAGCGCAAGATCAATGAGGCAGGCGTTGAGTACATCTACTACATGCTCCCCACCATCGGCTCACGCGTCATCGCGAAGATGGTCCCTGCCAACCACTTCAAACGCAACCTTGAAAAGGGCATCGCATTCCACCGCACCGCGCTAGCTGATCTTCAGACCGACCGGTTCGGCAACCTCATCGGCGGCGGTATCGAAGCGAAGGAATTTGTCGGGCTTCCCGACCCCGAAACTTTTGCACCCCTCCCCTGGGACACCAGTGTCGCCCGCGTTTTCTGCAGCGCATACGAGCCTCCCCACCTCAACGAAGTCGGTGGCCGCCCGCTGGCAACGGATTCCCGCAGCCTGCTCAAGCGCGCCCACGCAGCATTTACCGAACGCACGGGCATGGAAGTCCGCTCCGGCTGCGAACCGGAAATGACCTGGACCGGTCCGGGCATGGAAGTTATCAAGAAACCAGGCTCCAGCCCCGCCTACCAGGTGGAAAACCTCGAGCGCATGCGCGAGGTCTACAAGAAGCTCGTGACGTACTCAAAGGCCCTGGGACTCGACATGATCGAGGGTGACTACGAGGACGACGGCCAGCTTGAGCTGAACTGGATGTACGACCGTGTCGAACTGACAGCAGACCGCCTCGTTACCTACCGCCAGATCTGCAAGCAGGTTGCCCGTGAACTCGGCGTTCATGCCAGCTTCATGCCCAAGCCCTACACCGGATCCATGGGCAACGGCTGCCACCACAACATCAGCCTCTGGAAGGATGGCAACAACCTCCTGATCGACGAGGGACGGGTTGAACTTCACCTCAGCGACATCGGCCGCTACGCGGTAGGCGGAATGCTCGAGCACGCCGCGGGATCCATGTCGATCATGGCCTCCACCGTTAACTCCTACAAGCGGTTCTGGGACGCCGGACAATTCGCGCCCAGCGCTGTCAACTGGGGACTGGACAGCAGGGCCTGCATGGTACGCATCTCCTCTAACGGGCGGATGGAGTACCGCCTGCCGGATGCGAGCGTCAACCCGTACCTTTCCCACACCCTTTTGATCGCTGCAATGGAAGACGGCATCAACAAGCAGACCGATCCGGGCAAGCCCCTCGATGACCAGGTCCGTGGTTCGGCAGAACCTAACTTCAAGCCATTGCCGCTGACTCTGGGCGATGCCATCGATTCGCTCAACGCCGACCCGTACATCCTGAATGCACTCCCCGAACAGCTCGGAGACATCTACACCGCACTCAAGAATGACGAGTGGGCCCGCTACTGCGGCGCCGTCACCGACTGGGACCGCGCCATGTACTGGGAGACCCTGCCGTGAGCGACCGACTGACACTGGCCTGCATCGACTCCGAGGCCCCTCCCCTGTTCAATGCCAGCCCGGACGGCGTCCGCCGAACCGGTTACGAGCCAGAAGCCGCAGCCCTCGTCGCGGGTGAGATCGGCCGCGAGGTGGACTGGCTCATCACGTCCTGGACCGAAATGATTCCGAAAGTCCAGGCCGGCGAAGCGGATGCTGTCTGGTGCGGACAAGGCATCACTGCAGAGCGGCAGGCCCACGTTGATTTCACTATCCCTTACGCGATCTTCGATGAGACGGTGCTCGTCCGCAAGGATGACCCGGCACGGAGACCCGGGGATCTTGCCGGTTACCGCGTTGCTGCCATCGCCAACAGCACGAACATGGCCCTTGCTGAAACCTTTCCAGGCATCATTCCCGTCCCCTTCGGTGCCAGTGATGACGTCTTCGCGGACATGCTGGACGCCCTGCGCAAAGGAACCGTCGACGCGGTCGTGGACGATGACGTCGTCACCGTGCCGCTCGGAGCAGACCCGGACTTCGCGATCGCCTTCACCGAACCGACTGGGAACCGATGGGGAGTTGGGGTAGCTAAGGGCAACTCGGAGCTGCTTCAGCAGTTGAACACGGCCCTGGAGACAGTCATCGCCGACGGACGGCTTGAAGCCATCTGGACGAAATGGATGCCCGATCTGGCCTTCCCACTGAACCAACCTCAAAAGGAACGTTAATGACAACGCCGCAAACCACAGCAGCTGGCGGCAACCATCAGCCCAACGACCAGGCACGGCCTCTAATTGGCGTGCCGGGCATGTGGTCCGGTTCGGTCCAAGGCCTGCGCTTTGACGGCATTGCAGTAGCGGTTGAAGTCCTGAGGTCGATTCTGCGCGCTGGCGGAGAGCCGGTAATTCTGTTCCCCAGCGAAGACCACAACGATCGCTCCCGCTACGCGTTGCTCGACGGTGTGGTCCTGCCCGGCGGCGCAGATGTGTCGCCGGAACTCTACGGAGAGGTGCCTGCTGACACCACCCAGGTAGCCCACTACGGAGGGCAGGACGCCGCCGAAATCGCGGTGATCCGGGACTGCATCGAACTGGAGATACCGACGCTCGCCATCTGCAGAGGCCTCCAACTGCTGAACGTCGCATGCGAAGGGACCCTCACGCAGCACCTGGATGCGGAGGAGATCGACCACGTCAACAGTCTGCACACCGTAGACATTTCAGAAGGCTCCCGAACCGCGGCAGCAATTGGCACCCTCACGCCCAAGGTCTCGTCCTACCACCACCAGGGAGTGGCGAAACTGGGGCGCGGTCTCAAGATCGTCGGCCGCGCTGACGACGGGGTGATCGAGGCAATCGAGCACGACAGCGCCCCGGTCATCGCCATCCAATGGCATCCGGAAGACAACGCGGCAACCCTGGCCTCGGATCAAGCACTGTTCGACTGGGTCGTGCGGGAAGCCCGCACCAGGAAACTGGGCAAGGCCGAAGCACGGGCAGCAGAAAAGAAAAAGAAAGCAGACATTCACTCATGACAAACCGAGACGGCCGCGTCAGGACTCTGGTTCCCATTACGCCAGCCGATGTTATCCCCGATGGCTTTGCCGAGCTCCCCGGGAATGCGCCGATCATCGCGGTGGTAGTTTCATTGAACTTCCCTGACATGACCGTCGAGGTATCCCAGCTCGTGAAGCGTTTCACCAGGACCGCTCTGGAGACCCTGCTCAAAGCGGGGGCCAGGGCAGTCCTGGTGGACAGCAGCGCCACCAACCTGCCAGACCCCAAACACGTCACCGGCGCCAGTGGCGTGCTTTTCCTCGGCGGTGGGGACGTTGATCCCAGCCTGTATGGGGTGCGCGGCCCGGTGCCGAACCTCTATGGAGTGGAACGCCGCGCCGACGAATACTGCATGGAACTGATCGACCAGACGCTGGCCCGCGATGCACCCCTGCTGGCCATTTGCCGCGGGTCGCAACTCCTGAATCTCACCAGCGGGGGGACACTCATCCCTGATCTGGACCCTTACGAGCTGCACCGCGGCGGCAAGGGAGAAAGCATGTTCCTCGACGAACCGGTCACTATCCTGCCGGGAAGCCGCCTTCACAGCATTCTGGGCAGAGACCGCATCACTGTCCGCTCGGGGCACCACCAGGCCGTCGAACAGGTGGGGCCCCGTCTCCGGGTCGCCGCAGTGGCCGATGACGGCATCATCGAGGGAACTGAACATAAGGACAATACTTGGGTCGTGGGCGTCCAGTGGCACCCGGAGGACTCTGACGGAAACGCCGAGGACCGGGAGCTGCTCTTCAAAGCATTCGTCGAACAGGCCAGCAGTCATGCCGAAACGATGCAGAACCAGGCAATGGCTCACACAGGCGGTCCGGTGTGAACGCCTACGATGCCAGGTACAGGAAATGAAGATCCAGAGCCGGAACTTCCAGCGCGATCTTGCGTGCGCCCGGCGGGGTCTCCCTAACCCGGTTCCCGACCAGGAATCGGCCCGAGTTGCTCACAATGACCCGGTCCTGACTGTTCAGCAACGCCGCGTCCCCCGGCACCGCGCGCAAGGCCGGAATGAATACTCCTTCCAGGTCCCTGACCCTGATATCACTGCCCGTAACACCAACGAAGCCACCGTTGACGTACAGCGGCACCGTCAGGGTGAGAATATACTCCCCCATTCCGAGGTAGTCGACGTAAGGCCCTACCAGGGTGTGGTGACCGGTACGGGCAGCAATCGTGAACCAGGGCTGCTGCTCGTAATCGTAGAAGGCATCGGTATCAGGAACCAGGTCGAACTCCCGCTTGCTGATCCGGCCGGCATGATCCCGGAGCCACCACTCAAGAGCCCCCTGCACCTTGCTGACGCTGGCCACCGCGAAGATGGCGCCGGCGCCAACGGCGGCATGGTGTCCTTCAAGGAACGAACGCGATATTTCAGGGAGGTCAAGCAAATCAGAATTATTGATCTTGGTGCGGTCTCCCATTCGCCGCGTCAGCGATTCGCTCATTTTATCGGAAGCGGATTCAAGGTCTTGGTAAAAGGATTTAAACCATTGGCTGATCTTGTTCGCGCACTCCTGTGCGATAGCGTCATTGCTCATAATTGGTCCTTGTCATGCGCGTATGTCAGCGTTAGTTTGACGTCAATCAAATGATAGATATTCGCACGAATGTGCTCGAGCGCAATTTTTTGGGCCAGCTCCCGGTCATCCCGGCGCAAGGCCGCAACAATGGCGAGGTGGTCCTCCGTCGCGCGGACCTGATCGAACTCCCTGGTGAGAGGCGCCCACAGCAGTTCGCCCACTTCTCCTTGGAGGCGGACCTCGGACATCATGAGCCGTTCGGACTGGGCGACCACCGCGATGCCGATATGAAACCTGCTGTCAGCACGCGTACGGGCGCCCGGGGAATCGGCACGCTCCAGTGCATGAGCCAGCGACTCAAGCTTGTCCAGGTCCGTAGGGTCCGCCCGTTCGGCTGCCATGCGGATCGCCCCAGCGGCGATGGTCGCGTGCTCGTCACCCAGGTCTCGCAGCTCAGCCATGGACAGGGACGTGATGCGTTTGCGCAGCAGGTCCAAGGAGGGACTAGGCGAGCCGACGACGAACGTGCCCCCGAAACGACCCCTCCGCGTCTCAACAACGTTAAGATCCCTCAGCGTGGCCAGAGCCTCTCTGAGCGTGGCAACTGCGACACCGAACATTTCGGCAAGCTCAAGTTCGGCCGGAAGCTGGTCACCGGGACGGATGAGGCCAAGCGACACTGCGGTGTTGATGCGCTGCACGATGGCATCGGCCCTGTCCAACTCGGGAAGGGCGCGGTAAATCTGAGCACTGAAGTCAGCCAGCTCTGCCATGCGCGTGTCGGCCTCCTTCATCAACCAAACTGTTTTCTATTCTATGCGATTCTATATTCCCTCCCGGACGACACAGCAGACATACCGAGCATGTTGGATATTGGCCGATTATATGTCTCGAACTTGCCCTGTTCGAGATCTTCTAACTTCACCGTCCGTCAAAAACTATCGATTGGTAAGGCAAAATAAATGACTGCTTATAAAACCATTAACCCCGCTACTGGCGAGACACTCCGTGTATTTCCGGAAGCCACTTCAGCAGAAATCAGTGACGCAATCGCTCGCGCTCACGAGGAATTCCTTAAGTGGCGTGAGACGCCGGTAGCAAGCCGGGCAAAGATCATTGCCAGGGTCGCGGAGCTTTATCGCGAACGCAACGACGAACTGGCACGCGTCATCAGCCTTGAAATGGGCAAACCGCTCGCCCAGGCCCGCGGTGAAGTTTCATTCGTTGCAGACATCTTCGACTACTACGCGGCCGAAGGACCTGGCTTCTTGCAGGATGAACACCTGAGTGTAAAAGGCGGCGGTGAGGCCATCGTCAGGTCGACCCCGGTCGGCGTGCTCCTGGGAATCATGCCTTGGAACTACCCGTACTACCAGGTTGCCCGCTTCGCGGCCCCCAACTTGATGCTGGGCAATACAATTCTGCTTAAGCACTCGGCCAACTGCCCGCAGTCCTCACTAGCCATGGAGAAAATCTTCCATGACGCAGGCCTTCCCGAAGCTGCCTACATTAACGTGTTTGCACGGCGCGAGCAGGTGGCACAGATTATCGCCGACCCGCGGGTTCAGGGTATCTCCTTGACGGGCAGTGAGGGTGCCGGCGCAGCAGTTGCCGAAGTGGCCGGCCGCAACCTCAAGAAATATGTTCTCGAACTTGGAGGCAGTGACCCGTTCATTGTGCTCGACACCGAGGACATGGATGCAACGGTGAAAGCTGCCGTCAGTGGCCGCATGAGTAATGCCGGCCAAGCCTGCACAGCCGCAAAGCGCTTCATTGTGGTGGCCGATCTTTACGATGAGTTTGTTCAGAAATTCACCGATGAAATGTCCCGAATCCAGCCTGGCGATCCCCTGTCCCCGGACACAAAATTCGGACCGATGTCTACGCAGGCAGCGGCAGATGACCTGATCGAGCAGATCCAAGATGCCGTTGACAAGGGTGCCACGTTGAAAACTGGAGGCAAGCACCTGCCAGGGCCCGGTGCCTTCGTCGAGCCCACAGTCCTGGCGGATGTAACCCCCGACATGCGAGCCTTCTCAGAAGAACTCTTTGGGCCTGCCGCTGTTGTGTACAAGGTCGCTGACGTAGACGAAGCCGTCGAGCTGGCCAACAACTCCCCCTATGGGTTGGGCGGCGCGGTGTTCAGCAAGGATGTGGAAAAGGCCAAGGCCGTTGCTGACCGCCTCGAGACTGGGATGGTATTCATCAACGGAAACACCGATTCCCAGGCCGACCTTCCATTCGGCGGAGTTAAGCGGTCCGGAGTCGGCCGTGAACTCGCGCGTTACGGTATGAACGAGTTTGTGAACAAGAAGCTGATCCGCACCCCTGAACGACCTGCTCCCAAGGTAGAGGCCGGGGATTCAGTAAAGCCCTAAGGCCGACAGGGACATCGGTCAGCAGCGGCGGGAGCCAGCCCTTGGATAACGGGCTCCCGCCGCTGCAACTTTTACTGCCCCATAACAATTCAGAGCAACACCATCAAAGTAACAACCCGATCATCTGAAGTCCCAGCAAGTAGCAGGGTCCCTCAAAGACGGCTTAGTGCGCACCACGGCTCCTGGAGAACTGAGCCATTGAAAGACAGTGGAATCCACATGAACACAGAACACAGCGTCACGGGCAGCAGCCGCGTGAAGCGGGGCATGGCTGAGATGCTCAAGGGCGGCGTCATCATGGACGTCGTCAACGTCGAACAGGCCCGCATCGCCGAAGACGCCGGTGCCGTTGCTGTAATGGCGCTGGAACGCGTTCCGGCCGATATCCGCGCCCAGGGCGGCGTCTCCCGCATGTCCGATCCGGACATGATCGACAAAATCATCGACGCCGTGTCCGTGCCGGTCATGGCCAAGGCCCGGATCGGCCACTTCGTCGAAGCCCAGGTCCTGCAGTCCCTGGGCGTGGACTACATTGACGAGTCCGAGGTCCTGACCCCGGCCGACTACGTCAACCACATCGACAAGTGGAACTTCACCGTTCCCTTCGTCTGCGGCGCCACCAACCTCGGTGAGGCACTGCGCCGCATCAACGAAGGCGCGGCAATGATCCGCTCCAAGGGCGAAGCCGGCACCGGTGACGTCTCCAACGCCACCGGGCACATGCGCCAGATCCGCTCCGAGATCGCCAAGCTCGCAGCCCTGCCCGAGGACGAGCTCTACGTCGCCGCCAAGGAACTGCAGGCCCCGTACGAACTGGTCAAGGAAGTCGCCGCTGCCGGCAAGCTTCCCGTGGTCCTGTTCACTGCCGGCGGCATCGCCACCCCTGCCGACGCTGCCATGATGATGCAGCTCGGCGCCGACGGCGTGTTTGTCGGCTCGGGTATCTTCAAGTCCGGCAACCCCGCCCAGCGCGCCGCCGCCGTCGTGAAGGCCACCACCTTCTACGACAACCCCGACGTCATCGCCAAGGCCTCCCGCGGCCTGGGCGAAGCCATGGTGGGCATCAACGTCGACGAGATCCCCCAGCCACACCGCCTCGCCGAGCGCGGCTGGTAAAAGTACATCAAACCCTTGAGATCAAGTACCACGACGCCAGCCAATGGACAACACGTGCAACAGCTTATGGACGTGTGCCTCGCGGTTACTGGGGATCCTGCACCGGTAAGTGGTTGGTGGCGGCCGGACGGTGACCCCGCGCCGTTTCGCTACTTCGACCAAGGGGAAAGCATGCCCCGGCTCGGCGGAAAAAATGCCGTTTGGACCCTTGTGTTCGACATAGCGCCCTCAAGCAGAGCCCAAGTTATCAAGTTGCGGCCCTGAGATGCTGCTGAGAGATCTCATTTCCTCGGCCCCACAAGATCTGAGAGTACGACTACTAGTCCATTCACTGAAAACAGGAGGCAGGCATTGGTGGAGCATGAGAGCATCTTTCACGATCCGCTCGCCGGGTTAGAAGCATACGAGTTGAACCGCGAGCCCTTCCGACAGCGAGGCAACAATCCCGTAAAGCGGAAAAATCCAAAGAAGGAAAGAAGCGGTCCTACGAGGCTAGAGGCGATGGCAGCTGTCTCACTAGACCTCGCCCGCCTCGCATCCCGAAATTCGAGCGCACGTCAGTGAGGATCGACCCAGGCGTCCGTCCCCCCACGGCCCATTGACCCAAGTCCTTAGCACCACCCAAACGACCACATGAGAGGAAAGACGATGCAAAGGATCATTGCTGATTTGCACGTTCAGAACCCGGCAGACAAGGAAAATCAGCTGACGCTAGCGCTGCGAACGGCTATCAAGGCAGCAAAAGATGAAAAGACCTGCGGCGTACTCATCACCCGCCACCATTACGCCAATTTTACCGTCGCCCTATCTCCGACAGTGCCGTACGGGCAGACGCATGAACTAGACCTGGCCCCCAGTTACCGGCGAGAAACCGGCATCTAGCAAGCTGAGAAGAGGGAACACGGAAATTTTCTGCCAGCTTGAGGTACACCCCAACCTGACGTCAGGCAACTAGCCGTTCCGGCGTCAGAATAGGGTCCGGAAGAGCTTTTTACACTCTCTTGGGGCATCATCTAGACACTAGTCGGACACACAGAAGGCTCAAGGCCCGGGCGTTAGGAGTCCCGAGATGAAAAGCATGTGAGCACGGATATCAATCCCGGAGTAGCTCTTTGGTGGCTTTTTAGTGGAACCGTTAGGTGGTTGCCGGTAGAATGGGAAGCACCGGAAGGAGTGACGCATTCGTGAGTATCTCGATTGACGCTGGTACCGCACACAGCGGCACGGCACGGCTGGGCATCCGCGAGATCGTCCGGCAGCTCAACAGTGCACTCGGTGCCACGCTGGTGGCCGCTTTGGCTGGCAGCAAAGACCCAAAGATCAGCTACCGCTGGGCTCGCACCGATGGGCCCGAGCCTCGGCCCGAGGCACAGGCTCGGCTGCAGCTCGCACACCGCGCCTGGACCGTCGTCTCCAGCGTGGAGGGCGAACACGTGGCCAGGTTGTGGTTTGTCGGGGCCAATCCCTGGCTGGATGAAGTCTCCCCCATCGAGGCCATCAAGGACATGCGCGCCAAGGATGTCATGGCGGCAGCAACGGCGATGACTGAAGACAGGTTCTCCGGTTGACGGGAGTCTGTTCCAGTACCGGCCTGGCCTACCTGGAAGGGCCCATTACTGGATATCGGATTGCCAAGTCATCCTATGGACCCATGAACCCGCTGGCGCGAAGCGCAGGAGCGGTCGATCGCTCCTCGTGGTCCCGCTTCGATACCCCAGGCTCGACCATGTATCTCGCTGGGGACCGCCGCACAGCGTACGCGGAGACACTGGCCATGGCCCGCGTCGGGAAGGAATTCCGCGACGCCGTGGCCTTCGCCGCCCGGCAGTTCAACATTCCTGTCGAGGCTGCCCGCAAGATGATCCAGGACGACTGGACCAGGAACGGAAACATGGTCCCCGGTTGGCTGCCGGCCAGCTG